>CAXTUQ010000395.1:0-5982 GCA_964247405.1 uncultured Acetobacteraceae bacterium | reverse complement strand
CTAGAGTGAATGGAGATTTTGGCCCGCTTGCTACAGGTAAGGACAGCACCACGACCGGCAAGCCAATCAACGCAGGGTCGAACGCTGTTTCGCAGGAAGAATAGAACGAGTTGCCGTCGATCAGGCCGTAGATGCGCATCGGCTCAGATCTTTGCCGACGGTCTAAGATTAGATGAGGAACCGCCGCGAAATACTGAAAGGAGCTCCAAGTTTCTCATTCCGCGGCTATCCGGGATCTCTGGGCAGGATCAGATCTTGGTCCGGACCAGAGCGGCTACCACCGCCCAGATCTCCGCCTCGTCCGCCACGGGCAGCGGCTCCTTGCCGGCGCCCGAGGGCCGTAGCCACCATTGGCCGTGGCGGTAGGCGAGCTGGCACACGAGCACGTCGCCATGGATCATGGCGATCACCACGCGCCCGGCTGCAGGCGTCGCGGCCGCGTCGGCGATCAGGATGTCGCCGTGCTGGATGCCACGCTCGGCCAGGGCGTCGCCCTTGACCCGGACGGGGTAGCGGTGCGGCCGGCGCAGGTCGAGGATCTCCGACAGGTCGATCGGGCCTTCCAGGCTGTCGCCGGCCGGACTGACGAACCCCGTGGTGTTGCCGCCATCGTAGTCGCGCGCCATCGCTAAGCTGCCTTGGAGCGCAGGGCACGCGGGATGGGCAGCAACAAGCCGGTTGCCTTCCCGGCGGGGCGCGGAGCATCTGCGGATGAACGCCTCAGCGACGCCTGCCTGGCAGCTTGCTCTTGGGTTGGCGAGCGAAGCCCCGCAAGCGTCGCGGGCGGGGAGTTCTGCACCATGCGGCACCACATCAACATTCCCGCATACGAACATAACAGGAACTGGCGGTGCAAGCGCCTCGGTCGTTCCGATTCTTGCGGGAGCGCAGATCAGACCTAGCGGACTGACTTCAAGGACGATGCCCAACCCTCTGATGCCGCCCAGCACATGGGCCGCTGAAGCCTTTTCGACGCTCTGGACGGCGACGCCGATAAATTCTGAGTTTGTTCATAAAATGTTCAGGCCGGCAGCGCTGAAAACTACCAGCGCGTTCTGGACCGATGATTTCCGTCGCCTTCCGCCGCTCGCCTACATCCTCCGGAGCGGATCAGCGATGACTGGCGTGGGTTCGTCCCGCAAACCTCTGCTCGCCATCAGGTCGTCGCCCAACCAAGCAGACCGGGCGATGCCATCACGCACTGCCCTTGCCCTGCCCCAGTGCCGGCTTGCCGTATTTCGCGAACAGGTCGCTGATGGCTTCGGTCAGCAATGCTTCGTTCGTGGCATCCCTTTCGAGACCGAGCTGGCGCAGCCGTTTGTGATCGGCTGGTTCGAGGGCAGCCGTGACCTTCTTCTTGCCTTGCCGCGTGGCCGCGTAGTAGCCCGCTGCGCCGCCGGCTGGCTCCGGAGACGTCGGCTTCGTTGCCCCGGCAGTTGGCGGTGCGGACACGGGCTCGGGCGCTGCCACCGCATGGCGCATGGTTTCCGCCAGGCTCGGCCGCTTGCTGCTCATGCGGCCACCTCTGCACGCGCCGCCTTGTTGCCGCTTTGCCGCTTTGCTGGCAACTTGGCAGTTCTCAAACCGAGTTCCTCCCTCACCCATTGGTAAAGCAGCGTGACCTCTTCCCCAGCCTTTCCCGCCGGCTCGTACTCCTGCGCCGTTTGTCCGGCAATGAGCGAATGCGCATAGGCCGCCCGCTGCTGCAGGGTGAACGGCGCCACCTCCAGGCCGTGGACAGCCACCGCGGCCCGTGCGTCGGCCAGCACGAGGGGAGCACGGGGCGGCATCGCGTTGAGAACCACATAGGCCCGCTTGCCGGCGAGCTTGACGATGCGGACCGTGGTTCCGATGGCGCGAAGATCGAGGATGCCCGGTCGGGACGGTATCAGCACCAGGTCGGCCGCTTCGGCGGCAGCCATGGCAACCTCGCTGGCGTGGGGAGCGGTGTCGATGAGCGCAAGGGCCGCTCCGCCCGTCCTTGCCGCTTCCAGCGCCTGTGGCAGGCGGGTCGACGGGACAGGCACGACGACCGGCGTTTCCGAGCGACGGCTGTCCCTCCATCCGGCTGCGGAAGCCTGGGGGTCGAGATCGATGACGGCTGTTGGGCAGCCGGCGAGTTCCGACGCAATGGCCAAGTGGAGCGTCAGGGTGGATTTCCCGGAGCCGCCCTTCTGGCTCAGTATGGCGATGGTGTGCATATGCCTCCTTGTCGAATGCCGCATTGCTGGCAACCGCCACGCTGCGGCAATCCGCATTGCCTGGTTGCCAGCAGCTATCACGGCCGGGCGGCTTGCGTCATCGAGAATTGCCAGCTTACCGAATTGCCGTCCTGCCGCGTTGCCGATATGCCAGACTGCCCGCTTCTAGATCTGCCGCATTGCTGGCAGTCGTCAGGTTGCGGCAATCCGCATTGCCTGGTTGCCAGCAGCCATCACGACTGAGTGGCTTGAAACGTCGAGAACTGCCGGATTGCCATTCTGCCGCGTTGCCAAAATGCCAGACTGCCTTTTTCTAAACTTGCCGCATTGCTGGCAACCGTTATCTTGGGCGTATTCGCGTTGCCCCGTCGCCAGCAACGTCATTGCAGGGTGACGGAGGCCAAGCAAGATTGCCGCATTGCCACATTCTTGAATTGCCTAATTGCCAGCAAATATCCTGCCAGCCTTTGCGCAGTTTCCATGCTGCGATGGAAGCCTCACTGGCCTGCCTCGGGGCTATTCTCCCAAATCAACTCAAGGCTCTGCTGCTTGGCCACCGCACAACGCCAACTCCGTCAGCAGCTCGTCCTGCACCGCGCTGACCACGACGCCCACGGCATCCGCCCATTTCGCCCAGACGCCCGGCAGGAACACGGCGGCTTCCACGGGACCGGGAATGCCGTCCCGGGGACCAAGGATGCGCCCCAGCTCCGTCGCGATCCCAGGGTGGGCCGTCAGGGTCTCCTCGACCGCCTGCCGCATGAACGCCGCCACCGTGGAGCTGAGCCGGTCGCCGAAGCTCTCATGGGCGGCGCAGCTCCCGTAAGGCTGGGTGGGCGACAACTTGCCCCCGATCGACTGGAACGTGAGCGACGACGGGTCTTCCCAGGGCGTCGCGCGGAAGCGCTGGCGCAGCACCCGCTCGCCGTGCCGGGCCTCGTAATACATCTCCCGCTTCATGTGCTCCTCGGCCAGCACGCTCCGGGCGAGGCGGTAGGTCGCCAGTAGTGCCGCCGCCTGCTGGCGCTCGAACGCTGCCACCAAGTCCCGCATGAAGGCAGCTCCTTGCTTGGCGCCGGGCCAGCCGACGACATGAGCCTGGCAAGCCATCGGCCGGCCCGGGTCGAGGGTCGCGACCGCGAGGCAGGGGATCGGCGCCGCAGCAGCCCGGCGATTGCTCACCATCAGCCGCAGGTTGGCCGACAGCACGGCCATCAGGTCGCCCTTCGCCCAGGACGGCGCCTCGGGCGCCGACGGGCATTCGTGGTTCATCGCTTCGATGGTCGAAGCGGGGACGCCCATCGGGTCGAACCAGTCCCGCCCCATCCCGAACGTGGCGCCGTTCTCGAACGTGAGGTGCATCGACCGCACGACGGGGCCGCCGGCCAGCCCGCGGAACGCCAGGTCGGGCGGCTCCATGACGAGGACGATCTCCCGCAGCTCGCGGGGCAGGTGGGCGGCGATCCGCGGGTAGGGATCGACCTGGCCGCCCAGGGCGATCGAGAACGGCGACCAGCCCTCCGGGAACTCGCCCGCCTGCAGCGGCTTCGGCCTGGAGGCCGGCTGCGGCATCGCACCTGGCCGGAACTGCGCCGCATAGTTGCTGATGCGGCGCGCGTGGCTCGCTATGACCTCCGCCTCGCCGCGCAGCCCTTCAGCGGCTTTCCCGCCCGACGCCACTGCGCCCACGGCAACCATGGTCTCCATGGGGCCTCCCCGGCGTGCGTTGTCGAAAAGCACCAGGCGACCACGGGGACCAAGGCACCCGGCCAGGTCCAGGAGCGCGACATGCGACCGGAACCTGCGGCGGGCAACCGGCAGGAGGGCAGCACCGCCCTCAAGGAACGCGAAGTCGGGCTTGCCGTTCGGGCAGTCGGGATCGAGCGCCAGGATGCCCAGCCCGCGATGCCGACGCTTCAGGTCGGCCGCGACCGCCCGGAGGAACGCGGTGCCGACCCCGCGCCCGCGGTGCGACGGCGCCATCTCCCACCACCACAGCATCGCCACGCCGGAGCGGAAGATGTCGCGCCCCTCCGACCGCCCCAGGTTCCGCACCGCCCAAACGTCGGCGTCGGACACCATGTCGGCGATCTCGGTGGCGTCGTCGAGCGACACGCCATCCCGGCCGCGCGGCACGTAGAGCGTCGCCTGCGCGAAGCCGACCGTCTGCCCGTCGCGGCGCAGCCAGGCGCGCACCTCGCGCACCGGCATGGGCGTGTTCTCCGTCCCGTCCGCGGTTGCAATCTCCAGTTCCACGACGCCCTGGGCTGGGTCCTGTGCGGCCAGCGGGATGGAGCTGGTCCGGATGCGGCCGTCCTCGCGGGCCAGGCTGTCGAAGCCGAACACCGACAATCCGCGGCCGAACCCGGGCGAGGGGGGCAGCTCGCGCACCGCGGCGGACAGCCGGGCGTCCAGGCCGGGCGAGCCGGTGCCCGTGCCGTGCCCGAACGTCGCGGAGAACAGGCCGGGGATGTCAGACGCGGGCGTGACCGGAAGGAGGGGGCGCATCGCCTCGCCGAAGCGGCGCAGCGCCAGGTCCTGGTCCCTGGCATCGCCCGGTTCGTGCGGGGTGCCGAGGGTCTTGGCCAGGTGCTGCCATCCGTTGAAGCCGCAGGCGGTGGCGACGACCGCCTGGCAGCGCGTCAGCTTCTGCGGCCGGCCCATGCGGTCCGTCGCGGCCTTGAGGCGCTTCGCGGCGCTGCGGGCGGCGTCGAGCGAGGTGAACATCGTGGGGTTCCTGCGGCCAGATGGAGGCGCCCGCGCGTCCCCGCGGCCATTGGAACCGAGGGGGAGACCAGCTTGTCGCATCCTGGTGCCCCTTGGGGCTTTCCGTGGCGGGAGCGGTGTCCAGGCACGCCGTTCATACGCTAACCAGGACGAGCCGGCCCGGCAAGCAGCCAAGCCGGGCAATCTGGCGACTGCCAATCTGCTAGGGCGGCAGGACCAGCTTGAAGCGGTAGCCGGCCTTTCTCGCCAGTCGCTCGGTTTCGCCGATGAAAGCGGAGATGGCCGCGGATGTGGGCAGCAACGTCCTCTGGCCATCGGGCAGCGCGCCGGCGGTGACGAGCTCCATCCGCAACAGGATCTGGAAGAACCGCGGGCTGTAGGTCTGTTCCTGCACATAAACCCGGTCCTTCCAGCGTGGCCCCGCCCTGACGACGCGGTAGCGGACGTCCGGCCCGGTCCCGACCGCCAGGAACAGCCCCGTTTCCCGTGCCAGGTCGAGGGTCGCCGTCCTGGCCGCATGGTCGTATTCGCAACCCGGCAGGGCGGCCTCAAGCAGGTCGGCGGCCCGGCGCGGGATCTCCGCCCATTGCAGCGCGCGGGGCTGCGCCGCCGGCAGCTCAGGGCCGGCCTCGGCATCCTTGAGGCCTTCCTGGTAGGCGCGCTCCATCGCACGGACGATCGAGCCGCCGGTGTCGGCCGCCATGCGCAGCCGCCTCGCCTCGCGGTCGCTCATGAGAATGTCCCGCGCGACCGCCCTGAACCGGCCCAGCCGGAGAGACTTGCGGGTGGGCGTCATGCCTGCAGGGCGGACGGCATGGCACCGCCCTGCCTCCTCGGAAACGGGTCACCCGCGGTCGTCATGCCTGCCAGTCCGACGCACCATGGCCATGAGGCGCACTCCCAGCCGCGATGTCCCTGCCGGTGCAGTGTCCCCGGTCGCCGAGTCACGGCGGACATCCCTGCTGATCCCCGCCGTGCCGCCCGCCCTGCACCATCTCCCGCAGCCTGCGCACCCAGGATGGCCGGGAACGCTGTGCCATGTCCATTTCGCCGT
>CAXTUQ010000394.1:0-5995 GCA_964247405.1 uncultured Acetobacteraceae bacterium | reverse complement strand
ATCTGGCCGTTGATGGTCGAGCTGCCGCCCATCGCCCGGCCCCGCCACAGCAGCCGCGGCTCCTGCGATGCCGTGCGCCGGGCCAGCAGGCGCGGCCAGCGGAAGTCGTCGTCGCCGATGGCGCGCATGGGGTTGGGGATGCTGATGTGCTCCGGCGTCTCGGCGGAGCGGAAGTCGCGCCCGGCCTCCAGCAGCAGCACGCGGGTGCCTGGGTCCTCGCTGAGCCGCGCCGCCAGGACCGCGCCCGCGGAACCGCCGCCGATGATGATGAAATCGTACTCGGCAGCGATCATCGGGGCAGCGATCATCCGGCATCCTTCGCGCAAGAAACGGCACAGCTTGCCGTCCGGACGGGCCGACGGCAAGGCGAGGGGCGGCTGGGGCCGCGATCCAGCGGATGTGATCGCAGCACTTGCACCTCTGCCGTTCCGGCGTTGCTATGCTCCCTGCACGGAGGGGACGGCATGGCGCAGCAAGGAACGGTCGGATCGCCCGCCGGGCCGAACGGGTCCGGCGTTGCCCAAGTCCTGGACGCCCGCGCGCTGAACGGGGAATCGCCGACATGGTGCCCGGAGCGGCGGCGGCTGTTCTGGGTGGACATGCGCGAGCCGTCGCTGCATGAGTTCGACCCAGCCACGGGACGGGACAAGGGCTGGGTCATGCCCGCCTGGATCGGCGGCTACGGGCTGGACGCCGGGGGCGCCGTGGTGGCGCTGCGGACCGGGCTGCACCGGTTCGACTTCGGGACCGGCGCGCTGGACCTGCTCGCCCCGCCGCCCTGCGACTCCCGCCGCTTTCTCCTGAACGACGGCAAGTGCGACCCGGCGGGCCGTTTCCTGGTTGGCCCGATGTACCATCCGCTCGCCCCCGGCGACCTGCAGCTCGGCGCCTCGCCCGCAGCGCCCTTGTGGCGCTACGACGGCGGCGGGCGCTGGACCGGCGTGACAGACCCCGTGGGGGTCAGCAACGGCCTGGCCTGGAGTCCGGACGGGCGGACGATGTACCATTCCGACACGTCGCAGCGCACGGTCTGGGCCTATGACTACGACCCGGCCACCGGTGCCATGGCGGGCAAGCGCGTGTTCGCGCGGGTGGAGGAAGGGGGCCAGGACGGCGGGCCGGACGGGGCGGCGATGGACCGGGACGGGTTCTACTGGTGCGCGGTGTTCGGCGGCGGGTGCCTGCTGCGGTTCGACCCGCAAGGCCGGCTCGAACGCCGGGTCGCGATGCCGGCGCAATACCCGACCATGCCGGCCTTTGGCGGAGAGACGCTGGACACGGTATTCGTGACCTCGGCCTCCTGGCCGCTGTCGGAGGAGGAGCGGCGGCGGCGTCCGCAGGAGGGCGGGCTGTTCGCGTTCGCGGCGCCTGTGCCGGGCCTGCCGGCGACGCGCGTTCACGGCCTGGACGGTCCGGCCGCCTCCGCGATCTCCCACCCGCCGCCGAGCGCGCGGTAAAGCGTGACCAGGCCGGTCGCGATCTGGGTGCGGCTGTCCGCCAGGTCGTTCTGGCTTTGCAGGAGCTGCGCCTGCGCCGTGTTCACGTCGAGGAAATCGACGACCCCCTCCGCGTAGCGCTGCCGGGCCGCGCGGAGCGCGGTGTCGTTCTGCGCCACGGCGTCGGCCACCTGCCGTTCCCGCGCCTGCGCCTCCGCAAAGGCCGTGAGCGCATTGTCCACCTCCTGCCACGCTTGCAGCAGCGTCCGGCGGAAGGTGATGGCGGCCTCGCGCTGCTGGGATTCGCGCAGCCGCAACGTGCCGCGCAGCCGCCCGCCCTGGAAGATCGGCAGGGAGATCGACGGCCCCACCTCGAACGCGCGGGAATACAGGCTGAACGCATCCTTGAAGCGCAGGCTTTGCAGCTCGGCGCTGCCGTTCAGGGTCACGTCCGGATAGAACTCCGCTTCCGCGACGCCGGTCTGCGCCGTGGCCGAATGCAGCCGGGCCTCGGCTTGGCGCAGATCCGGGCGGCGGCGCACCAGGGTTGAAGGCAGGCCGACCGGCACCAGCGCCGGCACGCCGGGCTGGGCGGCCCTGGGCTTCAGCTCCGCTTCCAGCGCCCGGGGCGTCTCGCCCAGCAGCAGGCCGATGGCGTTGATCGCCGCCGCCTCCTGCGCGCGCAGCAGGGGCACGGTGGCGGCGATGGTGGACTCCTGGGCGCGTGCCCGCGCCATGTCGAGCGTGGTGGCGACGCCGTTGTCGAACCGGTTGCGCACCAGGGCCGTGTTCTGCCGCGCGAGTTCTTGGTTGCGCTCGGCGATGGCCCGCTGCGCCTGGATGCCGCGCAGTTGCAGGTAGTTCTGCGCCAGGTCGGCCAGCGCGGCGAGGGCGACGCCGCGCCGGTCCTCGACGGCGGCCTGCGTGTCGGCAGTGGCGGCCTCCACCCCGCGGCGCACCCGGCCGAACAGGTCGAGGTCCCACGAGGCGCTGAGACCGTTCTGGAACACGTCGAACTCAAGCGGCGCGCCGGGCTTGGCGACGACGATGGCGCCCGGGTTGCCGGTCGGGCTGATCCGGGTGCGCTCATAGGACGAGCGTTCGTTGATTTGCGGCAGCCCCTGCGACGCCACCACCGCGCGCTGCGCCCGCGACTGCAAAACCCGCTCGGCCGCCGTTTGCAGGTCGAGGTTCTGCGCCGCCACGCGCGCCACCAGCGACGACAGCTCCGGGTCGTTGAACTGGGTCCACCATTGCGGGTCCACCTCGCCGGACGTGGTGCGGCTGCGCACGTCGGCGCGCTCCGGCCCCCAATCGCCCGGCGCCCCGGGGTCCGGCGGATGGAAGTCCGGTCCCACGGTGCAGGCGGCCAGCATCAATGCTGCGGCGCAGGCCAGCCGGCCAGGCTTCATCGCGGGGCCGTGACGCGGGCGGGCGTTTGCCGCTGCTCCCCGGCCACGTCGGCCAGCCCGGTGTGGATCGTCGTTTCCACGGAAAAGCCGAGGCGCAGCAGCTTCGCCTCGGGCTGAGCCGGCGACACCACGACCTTCACCGGCAGGCGCTGCACGATCTTGGTGAAGTTGCCGGTGGCGTTGTTGGGCTGGATCGCCCCGAACGCCGCCCCGGACGCCGGCGGCACGCTGTCCACCACGCCGTCCAGGTTGATGTCGTAGGCATCGACATGGATCGTCACATGCTGGCCCGGCAGCACGTGGCGGAGCGCCACCTCCCGGTAGTTCGCCACGATGTACGCTTGGTCGAGCGGCGCCACGACCATCAGGGCCGCGCCGGGGGCGACGTAGTTGCCGACCTCGACCGTGCGCTGGCCGACGGTGCCGCTGACCGGCGCCACGATGCGGGTGTAGCTGAGGTTGAGCCGCGCCTGATCGACCCGTGCCTGGTCCGCCTTCACCGCGGCCGCCGCTGCCGCCTGCTGCGCTTGAAGCACCGGGATTTGCCGCCGGGCCGCTTCCGTGGACGCGCGGGCCTGGTCCACCGCCGACTGCGCCTGCTGCACCTGCTGGTCCGCCTGCTGGCGCTCCTGGAAGGTGCCGGCGCCGGTTGCGGCGAGGTTGCGGTAGCGCTTCTGGTTGGCCTGGGCGAAGGCGAGCTGCGCCGCGGCGGCCGGGTTCTGCGTCTGCGACTGCTCCACTACCGCCGGCTGGCGCGTGATGGAGGCGTTGGCCTGCGCGAGCTGGGCCATGTCGCGCTCCAGCGTGGCCTCGGCGGTGGCGAGCGCCGCGCGGAAGTCCCGGTCGTCGATGGTCGCCAGCAACTGCCCGGCCGACACCGGCTGGTTGTCGTCCACATCGACGGACGCGACCTGCCCGGACACGCGGGGCGCCGCCGTCGCGTAGTGCGCGGTGACGTAGGCGTCGTCGGTCCAGACATCCGGGGCCGGGGCGAAGATGGTGGCGAGCACGACGGCGATGAAGCCGACCACCACCGCGCCGCCCAGCAGCCAGGGCCATAAGGGTTTCCGCTTGGCCGGCGGCTTGTCCTTGTCCCCCTGCTTGTCCTTGTCCTCGGGCGGCTTGCCAGGCTTGTCCTTCGGCGGTGCGCCGCCCTGCTCGCCGTCGGCCATCCCGCGGCCCTATCCCTGCTGGGCCACGATGCGGGGCGGGTAGGTGCGGACCGGCAGCACCGCCAGCACGACCATCAGGAGGACGGCCAGGCACGCGATCACCAGGAAGGCGTCGCTCAGCATCAGAACGGCGGCCTGCGCCTGGACGGCGCTTCGGAACGCGGCGATGCTTCCCGCGTCGTGCCGCTGCAGCACGTTGAACGATCCCTGCCCCGACTGGTCCACGATGCGGTTGTAGTGCAGCGCCCCGCGCCAGCGCATGATCAGCTCCACCATCCACACGCCGACCGGCTCGGCCAGGCCGCGCATGGTGTTCACCAGGGTGGACGCGAACGGCCCGTCCGCCGGGTCCTTGATGGTGTTCACGGCCATCATCAGCAGCGGCATGACAACCAGCGGCGCCCCGAGCGCCTGCAACCCCTGCCAGAGCAGGAAGGTGCCGGCGTCCCAGACGGAGGTGAGGAAGGAATCGCCGATGCAGGCCGCCAACACGCAGGCGATGCCGGAAAACAGCACCCACCGCGCATCGACGCGTTCGAAGTCCAGCAGGAAGGCGATGGCCGGCAGGAGCAGGAACTGCGGCACGGCGATCAGCACCGTGACCACATAGGCTTGCTCCGGCCGGAAGCCGGCGACCTGCTGCAGGTATCGGATCGGGATGGTCGAGGCCGATTGGCTGAGCAGCAGGAAGGTGAACAGGGTGATGAGCCCGAACAGGTAGTTGCGCCGCTTGAGCAGGGAGAAGCGGTAAAGCGGCAGCTCCGCCGTCAGGTCGTTCAAGACGAGCAGCGGCAAGGCCACGGCGGACGCCAGGGCAAGCACGCAGATCGCCGTCGAGTTGAACCAGTCCAGCCGGTCCCCTTGTTCGAGCATGGTGGTGAGCGCGCCGAACCCGACGATGACGAGCAGCGCCCCGCGCCAGTCGAACTGCCGGATGCGCTCGTACTTCGGCGGCTGCTGCGCGACGCCGTGCCAGATCAGCAGGCCGGACAGCGCGCAGAGCGGCAAATCCTCAAGGAACACGAACTGCCAGCCGACCAGGTCGGTCCACAGCGCGGCCAGGGCGGTCGAGATGTTCGGCCCGAACGTGGCCGTAAGCCCATAGGCTGCCAGGCCGTAAAGCCGGACCGGCGGCGGCAGCACCTGGAGCGCCACCGTCAGCAGCAAGGGGATGGTGAAGCCGGAGGACAGGCCCTGGAGAAAGCGCAACCCATACAGCAGGCCCAAATTCGACGTGAGCGGGATGCATACCGTGCTGACGCAGGTCAGCGCGACCACGAACAGCAGCCAGTGGCGGATCGACACCGTGACGGCCCAGAAGGTCGCCATCGACATGCCGATGACCTGGCCCGTGGCGAACAGGCTGCTGAGCCAGGTGCCCGGGTCCTGGCTGATGCCCAGGCCACCCCGTATGTCGATCAGCGCGGTGGAGGTGACGCCGTCGTTGAACTCGGCGGTCAAGGCGGCCAGCAGCACGCCCAGGAGGCCCAGCAACGGTCTCAGTTCCAGGCCCTTGCCCGCTTCGCTCGCCAAATCCCGCTCCGGCGTTGCAGTCCGATGCGCCGATGGCCTGGACTGTGGACGTGTTTGATGCGCCCTGCGCGGCGCGAGGATTGTTTTTGCAGCCCGGCGGCGGATGCCGCAAGCCGGGGACAGCGGCCCCACGCATACCGGATGAAACGAACCAACGGGCGGCGCATTAGGGTGGCATGAACGTCATCACCTCCCTCCCTCCCGCGCAGCACGTCGCCGCCGCCTTCCGAGCCGCCGTCAAGGGCTTCGACCGCGCGCATCCGGTGCTCGTGCTGAGCCACAACGACGCCGATGGCCTGTCCGCCGCCGCCCTGTTCGCCCGGGCGTTCGCCGCGGACGGCTGGCAGGTCCGCACGCGCGTGGTGGGCCGGGGCGAAAGCCCGTGGTCGGAGGAGATGCGCGCCGAGCTTGGCCCCGTGCCGGCCGGCGGCGTGGTGGTGGC
>CAXTUQ010000393.1:0-6006 GCA_964247405.1 uncultured Acetobacteraceae bacterium | reverse complement strand
GCATTCAGGAGGCCAACGTCGGTGAAACTGGCGGCGTCGACCGTTGTCGGATGAGCCGCGGCGGGGTTGGGACCATACGCCGCTCGCGGTGGCTGCTCACACGAGCAGCGAGTTCGGCGTGGGTGGGCGGGGGCGACACCACGGGCGCGCCGCCGCCTGCCGGCATGCGGGCCAGCCGCAGGAGCTCGGCATACAGACGCTGCCGGGTGACGAGATTGGATTGCTCGTTGGCGCGGTTGGCAAGCGTTCGGATCTGCGCGACGAGCGCCTGGAGCAACTGGTCGCAAACGTCTGGGTGCTCGTGCACCACGCGCCGGAACAGGCCGGCTGGCATGCGCGCGACCGTCGTGTCGGTGATGGCGAGGATGCCGGCCGACCGCGGCTGTTGGTCGATCGCGGCGAGCTCGCCGAAGAACTCCCCGTCGCGGATGTCGCGGAGGACCACGTCGCGGCCCGCGGCGGTGATCAAGACCCGTACGTGGCCACTCAACACGAAGAACAGGTCCATCCCGCCCGCCTGTACCAGTATTGGATGACGTCGCCGGCAACCGGCCTGCTGCGTCAGTTCACGCTGCTGTTCTTTGTGTGGGTGCATGGCTGCATCGGGATCCATTTCTGGCTGCGGTTCCGGCCGTTCTACCGCAAGTGCCGACCCGCCCTCCTTGCGGCTGCGGTGCTGCTGCCGTTCCTCGCGGTACTCGGCCTGGTGAACGCCGGCTGGGACACGGCGATGACGGCCGCGCTGCAGCCGGGGTTCGCCGAGACGCACGGCCCGCCTCCGGCCGGCACGCCGAAGGCACTGGCGCTCGCCGTTCTACGAGATTTATGGGAGGGCCTGCAGCTTGCCTACGTGGCGCTGGTCGGCTGCATTCTCGTGCTGCGCTTCTCGCGCAATTTCCGTAAGGGTAAAACTGCCCTGCGGATCACCTATCCGACCGGGCGTGTCGTCGAGGTGCCGCACGGCTTTTCCGTCCTCGAAGCCAGCCGCTGGGCACGCATCCCGCATGCCTCCGTCTGCGGCGGCCGTGGGCGCTGCTCCACCTGCCGCGTGCGGGTCGCACGCGGGCTGGACGGCTTGCCGCCTTCCGTGCCAGGCGAGCGGGAGACGCTCGAACGGGTCAAGGCGCCCCCCTTCATCCGCCTCGCGTGCCAGTTGCGGCCCGGCCACGACGTGTCCGTCGTGCCGCTGCTGCCCGCGAGCGTCGCCCCGCAAGGCCTGCGCAACACCGTCAACGAAAGCCGGGAGGTCCACATCACCGCGTTGTTCATCGACCTGCGCGGCTCGACGAGCCTGGCGGCCGGACGCCTGCCGTTTGACGCCCTGTTCATCATCGACCGCTACGTTCAACGCGTGACGGCGGCTTTGCAGGCGCATGGCGGCCACGTGACCAGTGTCGCCGGCGACGGCATCATGAGCGTGTTCGGGATCGGGGCAGGAAACGCAGCCGCCGGCGCCACGAGCGCCCTGCAGGCCGCGCTTGCGATTTGGGAAAGCCTTGAGCAGCTCTCGGCCGAGCTGCGGGGGGGGAGATCACGCGGTCGCTCGCTTTCGGGATCAGGATGCACAGCGGCATCGCCGCGGTCGGCTCCATCCTGGTGCTCGATCGCCCCTCGGTGATGTTCCTGGGCGACACCGGCAATGTTCGCCGCACGGCTGGAGGCGATGACGAAGGAGTTGCAGTGCACCGTCATCGTCTCGGACGCCGTGCTCGGAATTGCCGGCCATGCGGTGCCGGAGACGGCGCTGCATGAGCTGCAAATCCACGGACGCGAGGGGCAGCCCTGTCGCGCGCTGGTGCTGCGCAGCCGCGATGAGGCGTTGTCGTTCATCCCGTCCGCGGAGCTTACGGTCGCGGCTGGCAGGCTACGCCGTCCGAGCCGGGTTTGGTGACCGGCAGGATTGCCAAGACCGCCTGTGATTGTTTCGAAATCGAGCTGCGGCTTGAAGCGAAGCGCCCGCGCCGCAGCGTGCAGCGCGATCCTTCAGGCGCTGATGTGCAGATACGAAACGCCGCCCACCGTGCCGGCGCTGATCTGCAAGTGGCTTGCCTGATCGGCGGAGAAGCCGGCAAAGGTCATGGAGGCGTTGGTTTGGCCCTTGCCGGCGAGGTCCGCCTCGAGGGTCGCGCCCTTGTAGCCGGCCGCGCCGTCGTCGTTGGACCAGTTCAACTTCGAGACGCCGGGTTGCCAGCCCCAGAGCGTCGCGTCGTCTCCGGCGTGAAAGTTGACGAGGGTGCTCCAGGTCGGCGCGGCGCTGCGCCCGTCTACGAAGAAGGTGTCAGTGCCGGTGCCGCCTACCAGGAAGTTCGAGCCGCTGCCGCCGTCGAGCACGTTGTGCCCCGCGGACACCTGCAGCGCGTCATCGCCCGAGCCGCTGTGGAGGAACACGCTCTGCTGGGTTGTGGACATGTTGAGGTTGTGGGCGAGAGATTGATGAACTCGTCGTTCAGGTCGCTGACCGGCCCGGCATAGGCGGCCATGGCTTGCCGGGTGGCGAGGCCCGTGGTGGTGTCCGTCTGCTGCAGGAGCGGCAAGCTGAGGTCGAACCCCTCCGTGTTCCCCGCCGCATTGGTGTCGAAGCCGACGATCGTGCCGGCATCGTTGATCCCGTTGATCGTCGTAGCGGACGCGCCTGGCACGTCCACCGTCGTGTACAGGCCGCCGCTGTAGACGAAGCCGTGCGCCGCGCCGTTGGCATCGTTGTAGAAGCCAACGACCTGGCCCTCGTTGTTCTCGCCAAGCGCCTGGGTGAACGTCGAGCCCGGCACCTGCAAGGTCGTGAGCTGCCCGTTGCTCAGGATGAACCCGTCGGAGGTGTCGGCCGTCGGCATGTAGAATCCGACGGTGGTGTCGGCGTTGTTGATATCCGTGGCCTGGCTGTTGACGTTGGTCGGCAGGGTCAGGTAGCTGAACAAGCCGCTTCCCTGGCGGACGTAGGCCAACTGATTGACCTGACCTGCCGGGTCAAGCGAGGAGTAGCCTGCCTCCTGCCCGACGTCGTTGATGCCGACAACGCCGGTCTGGGCGGCGCCCGGCGGGGCGGTCGTGGTGGAGGTGCTCGGCAGGGCCAGGATGGCGCATGTGATGAGTGCCGACCCACTCTCGCCGCTGGCAATTGAAGCCATAAGGCTTGTGAGAGCAAGCCGCAGTTCAAGCTGAATCACGACCGGGCCGGCTCAACCGCGGAACGCGGCCTGCGCTTCCGGCAGCGCCCAAATCCTGTTGATCGCCGCCGTGCCCGCCGCGGTGATCGCCGCCTCGTCGCCGCCGACGTAGCGGCCATCGGCGATCAGCACGCGCCCGTCCACGACGACCTGCTCGATGTTGGCCCGGTTGGCCAGGGCGATCAGCCCGCGCCGGGGATCGGCCATCGGCTGCAAATGCGGGTGGGACATGTCCACGACAGTCAGGTCGGCGGCGGCCCCCGGCTCGACCGTGCCGAGGTCGGGCCGCCGGATCGCCGCCGCGGCGGCCGTGGTGACGGCGTCGATCAGCTCCGGAGCGGCCGCCACGTCGGGCACGCCGGCCGCGATCTTCGAGATCATCGAGGCCGCGTTCAGCTCGCCCAGCAGGTCCATGTTGTAGCCGTCGGTGCCGACCACCGTGCGGACGCCGTGCCCGGCGAAGCGGCCGAACGCGGCCGTGACGCCGCTGCGCGCGAACACCCGCGGGCAGTTCAACACGGTCGCGCCCCGTGCCGCCATCAAACGGAGGTCCGCGTCGGTGCTGGCGATGCAGTGCGCAGCCAGCAGGTCGGGGGCGAGCAGGCCCAGCCAGTCCAGGTACTCCGCCGGCGTGCGCCCGCCGTGCCGCACGGCAATCGTCGCGACCTCCGACTGGCTTTGCGCCAGGTGGGTCGTGACCGGCACGTCGAGCGCCCGGGCGCGGGCCGCGCAGGCCCGCAGCAGGTCGGGGCCGCAGGTGTCCGTCGCGTGCGGACTCATCGCCAGGCGGATGCGCCCGTCCGCGCGTCCGTGCCATTGTTGATGCAAGGCGTCCCACGCCGCGAGGTCGGCCTCCCCGTCGTCGCCGGCGTAGCGCACGATCCCGTCCGCCCCGGCCTGCGCGTCCGCCGTCGAGAACAGGTAGGGCGCGCCATAGAACCGGATGCCCATCTCCGCCGCGGCGTCGAACATTTCTGGGATGGCGTTGCGGAACGGCTCCATGACCGCCGTCGCCCCGCCCTTGAGCAGTTGCAGGATGCCGAGCCGGGCCACGTCCAGCCGCTCCGAGGACGACAGGTGATCGGCGCCGCGCCGGGTCAGCGGCAGCAGGACGGTATAGACGATGCTCTGGTTGTTCCGGCGGCCATGGCCGTCCTCCGTGTGCGTGCGGGCCACGGCCTCGCTGAAGCAATGGTTGTGCAGGTTCAGCAGCCCCGGCAGGACGAACCGGCCGGGCTTGTCGAACAAGGCGTTGGCAAGGGGCCGGCTGGCGGTCACGGCGGCGATCCGGCGGCCTTCCAGCAGCACCCAATGGTCGTGCAGCACGTGCTGGGCACCGTCACGCCGGGTCAGGACGTGGCTGCCGAAGATTGCGATGGTGGTCATGCCGGGCGCACGTTCCAAAACACCGCCGTCCCGTCCAGGATGCCGGTGACGGCGGTGCGATGGGCGGTCGGCTGCTTGTACTCGCCGATTGGGATGTAGGGAACCTCCTCCAGCGCCAGCAACTGGATGTCGCGGCACAGTCGCTGCTGTTCGGCCAGGTCCGTCGTAGCAAGCCATTGGGTCCGCAGCGCCTCCATCCGCTCGCTGCGGTACCAGCCGGTGGCGCTGCCGTCGCCGCGCAGGCTGACGTTCGCGGCCGGGTTCAGCCAGTCGATGCCCTGCCAGTTGGCGACGGCGGCGCTCCAGCCGCCCGCCGCCACCGGGTCTTTCTTCTGCTGGCGCTGCAGCACGGTGCCGAAGTCCAGCCCGGCGTACTCCACGTCCATGCCGGCCTGCGCCAGCATGTCGGCCGCCACGTCGCCGAGCGGCTTCTGCGCCAGGGAATTGGCCGGGACCAGCAGCACCACCTTCTCCCCGTTGCAGCCCGCCGCCTTCACCGCCGCGCGCACCCCGGCCATGTCGCGCGGGCCGCGGAACACGTCGAGGCCGGCGTCGCTGGCCATCGGGGTCCCTGGCGCGAAAAAGCCGAGCGGCGACACCTGATACGCCGGGTCGCTGCCGGCCACGGCCGTCATGAAAGCGGCCTGGTCCACCGCGCCCAGCAGCGCCCGGCGCAGCCCTGGGTTGTCGAAGGGCGGCTGCAAATGGTTGACGCGCATCATGCAGGCGTAGCCGCGGGGATCGAGCACGCGGACCGCGAGGCCCGGCGTGCGCTTCAGCACGGGCAGCAAGTCATGCGGCACGGTTTCCTGCCAATCCTGCTCGCCTGTTTGCAGGGCGGCGACCCCGGTGGCCGCGTCCGGCATCGTGGTCCACACCACACGGTCGTAGTGCACCACCTTCGGCCCGGCAGTCCAATCCGGCGTGCCGTCCGGACGGGGTACGTAACCGTCGAAGCGGGCGTAGGCGTTGCGCGCGCCCGGCACCCGCTCGTCGGCCAAGAAGCGGAACGGGCCGCTGCCGACGACTTCCGTCAGCGGCTTGAACGGGTCCTGGCTGGCGAGGCGCTCCGGCATCATGAACGGCGCCGGCACCGCCGCTTTGCCCAACGCGGCCGGCAGCAGCGGGAACGGGCGGCTGAGCCGGAACCGGATCGTGCGATCGTCCGGCGCCGACAGCTCGTCGGTTGCGGCCAGCAGCGCGGCGCCGAACGCGTCGCGACGCACCCAGCGGCGTATGCTCGCCGTGCAGTCCCGGGCCAGCACGCGCGTTCCGTCATGCCACATCAGGCCGTCACGCAGCGTGAGGTCCCATTGCCGCCCCTCGTTGGACACGACATGGCCGGACAGCATCTGCGGCGACACCTCCAGCGCCGCATTGGTGCCGTACAGCGTGTCATACACCATGAACCCGTGATTCCGGGACACCTGCGCCGTCGTGTAAACCGGGTCGAGGA
>CAXTUQ010000392.1:0-6027 GCA_964247405.1 uncultured Acetobacteraceae bacterium | reverse complement strand
GTCTGCTTCGTGGTTCATGCCGGGCATTCTTGCCGCGACGCGAGCAATTGCGCCAGGGGGCGTTCGCTCGGGCGTAGGGCGGAAAAGCGTCAGCGCCTTCCGCCGCCACGCAGCACATCGGCGTATGACGCTTCGCTGATACGCCCTACGAGCTCAATCCGTTGCCGCTAAACCACGGAGACCGTCAGCACCAGGTCGTCCCGGTGCACCATCTCGTCCCGGCCGCGCCAGCCCAGCAGGCGCTCGATGTCGTCCGACCGGTGCCCGGCGATGCGGCGCGCGTCGGCGCTGGCATAGGCGGACAGGCCGCGGGCCAGGATGTCGCCGGCGAAGTCCTGCACCAGCACGGCGTCGCCCCGTTCGAACTCGCCATACACGTCCCGGACGCCCGCGGGCAGCAGGGAGCGCCCGGCCAGGAGGGCACGGGCCGCGCCGGGGTCCACGATCAGGCGCCCGGCCGGCTGCAAGCTGCCGGCGATCCAGCGTTTGCGGGCGCTGCGGCCATCGGGCGCCGGTAGGAACCAGGTGCAGCGCCCGCCCTCGGCCAGTGCCCGCAGCGGGTGCGCGACCTGGCCTACCGCGATGGCCATGGCGCAGCCGGCCTGCGTGGCGATCCGGGCCGCGGCCAGCTTGGTCCGCATCCCGCCGCTGGAGTAGCCCGGCGGCGGGTCGCCGCCCATCGCCTCGATCTCCGCCGTGATGGCGGGGACTTCGGGAATGTGCTGCGCCGCCGGGTCGCGCTTGGGGTCGGCGGTGTAAAGGCCGTCGATGTCGGACAGCAGGACGAGCTGGTCCGCCTGCACCATCTCCGCCACCCGCGCCGCCAGGCGGTCGTTGTCGCCGAAGCGGATCTCGGCGGTGGCGACGCTGTCGTTCTCGTTGATGACGGGGACGCAGCCAAGGCCCAGCAGGGTGGTCAGCGTGGCGCGGGCGTTCAGGTAGCGGCGCCGGTCCTCCGTGTCCTCCAGCGTCAGCAGAAGCTGCGCCGCGACCATGCCGTGCGCGGCCAGCGCGGTTGTCCAGGCCTGCGCCAGGCGGATCTGGCCCACCGCCGCCGCCGCCTGCTTTTCTTCCAGCCGCAGCCGGGGCTGGATCAACCCGAGCGCGGAGCGGGCCAGGGCGATGGCGCCGGACGACACCACGATCACCGACGCGCCGCGTGCCCGGGCGTCGGCGATGTCGGCGGCGACGCCGTCCAGCCATGCCGTGCGCGGCTGCGCCTGATCCACGACCAGCGCGCTGCCGATCTTCACGACCAGCAGCCGGGCCTGATCCAGCCGCGGCGTCACGCCAGTTCGAGGGCCGCCGGCGCGGAGCGCGCCGCCTGCACCCGGCCCATCAGCGCGCGCAGCACCGCGGGCAGGTTGTCCTGCGTCGCGCCGGACAGCAGCATGACCCCCTGGCCCGACGCCTTTTCCAACGCTGCGCGGCGCGACGCGGCCTCCCGCGGGGTCATCGCGTCCGACTTGTTCAGCACCAGCAGCTCCGGCTTGTCCGCGAGGCCGCCGCCATAGGCGCGCAGCTCCTCCCGCACTGTGCGCCAGGCCCGCACGACGTTGCCGGCCGCGCCGTCGATCAGGTGCAGCAGCACGGCGCAGCGTTCGACATGGCCGAGGAAGCGGTCGCCGAGGCCCGCGCCCTCATGCGCGCCGCGGATCAGGCCGGGGATGTCGGCGATCACGAACTCCTCCGCGTGCGACAGGCGCACGACGCCGAGCTGGGGGTGCAGGGTGGTGAACGGGTAGTCCGCGATCTTCGGCCGGGCGGCGGAGACGACGGACAGGAACGTGCTCTTGCCCGCGTTCGGCAGCCCGACTAGCCCCACGTCGGCGATCAGCTTGAGCCGCAGCCACACCCAGCGCTCCTCGCCGGGGTAGCCCGGCGTCGCCTTGCGCGGCGCGCGGTTGGTGCTGGACTTGAAGTGCGCGTTGCCGTGGCCGCCGTCGCCGCCGCGGCACAACACGACGCGCTTGCCGGGTTCGTCGAGGTCCGCCAGCAAGGTTTCCTTGTCCTCCGCGATGACCTGGGTGCCGACGGGGACGGCGACCACCACGTCGCGGGCGCCGGCGCCGGTGCGGTCGCTGCCGGCGCCGTTGCCGCCCTTGGGCGCGCGGAAGTGCTGGGTGTAGCGGAAGTCGATCAGGGTGTTGAGGTTCTGCTCCGCCGTGAAGATGACGTCACCGCCGCGCCCGCCGTCGCCGCCGTCAGGGCCGCCGAACTCCAGGAACTTCTCCCGCCGGAACGCGACCACGCCGTTCCCGCCGTCGCCGGAGCGGAGGTAGATCTTGGCCTGGTCGAGGAACTTCATGGGAGCTGTGCCTAAGAGCGGGGGCCTGGAACGCGAAAGGGGCCGGCTTGCGCCGACCCCCGAAACCGTTGATGGCGGCGGCGTGGCGCTACTCGGCAGCCACGGCCGTCGGCGGGGTGCTGTCGTTGGCGGCCTCGGGCGTCGCCAGCGGCTCGACCGAGACGTGCACCCGGCCTTCCGCCTTGCGCTGGAACTTCACGTGCCCGGGCACGAGGGCGAAGATCGTGTGGTCCTTGCCGAGGCCGACGTGCAGGCCGGGCTTCATCTTGGTGCCGCGCTGGCGGATGATGATGTTGCCGGCCTCCACGGCCTCGCCCCCGAACTTCTTCACGCCGAGGCGGCGCCCGGCGGTGTCGCGGCCGTTGCGGGACGAGCCGCCTGCTTTCTTGTGGGCCATTGGGGTGTCTCCTAAAGAGGGGCGGGTCCGGTCTCGGCGTTCCCAAAGGAAGCGTTAGCTTCGCTCTGTTCGGCGAGCATATCGGGCGCCGGCGCCTCATTGGCAACCGGGGTTTCCGTAGAGGCGGAGGCAACCGTCGTTCCGGCGGCAGTCGCTTCCGGCATGGCATGGCCGTCCGCGTTGATGCCGGCGACGCGGAGCACGGTGACGTGCTGGCGGTGCCCGTTCTTGCGGCGGCTGTTCTGCCGGCGGCGCTTCTTGAAGATGACGATCTTGTCGAGCCGGTCCTGCGCGATCACGGTGGCCGTGACGGTGGCGCCGGGCACGAGGGGGGCGCCCACCGTGGTGCCGGCATCGCTGCCGACGGCGAGCACGTCGCTGAACGTGATGGTTTCCCCGGCGTCGCCGGGCAGCTTCTCCACTTTCAGCACGGCGTTGGGCGTGACACGGTATTGTTTTCCGCCGGTGCGGATCACTGCAAACATCGCTGATTCCTGATCGGCCGTCCCGGCGAAACCGGGCAGCCCTTTTTGTGGGCAAGGGGCACCGGCGGGCGCCGGGTGCCGAGCGGGGGGTTATACGCGGGGCGGACGGCGTGTCAATGTGATGGTTGCGAACGGGGCTGTGGGGCATTATAAGCCGCGCCCGAACGGAGAGGTGGCCGAGCGGCTTAAGGTGGCGGTCTCGAAAACCGTTGTGGCGTAACAACCACCGTGGGTTCGAATCCCACCCTCTCCGCCAAGCCGCGAATTCAATTCGTTGCTTTCTTTAGTCTATTTTACGATATGTTTAACATGTCCCCATTCTTAGCTCCGTGCCGCCGGCGTCGGCCAGGGCCACGCGCCTGCGCCCCGGCGCCTTGTTGGCGGCACCATGGCCGCGCGGGCCACGGAGCGGGATGCAGGCCATCCCAGCTCCAGCCAGCGCAGGGGCCAGCCGCGCCCTCTCCGCCATGCCGGAAAGCCGCCGGGCAGGGCGCGCCAGGGTCCGCCGGCGCGCAGGTGCCAGGCCATCGCGCCGATGGCCGGCAACATGGGCGCCGCCCGCCCGCTCCGGCCAGCGCGCCATCTCCTTCAGGCCCGCCTCATGGCGTGCCCGGTGCGCTTCGGCCCGCATCCCTGCTCCAGGATCGTAGAAATTCACTGTAGACCATCAGCAAATTCCCATTTTCCTTCCCGCGTTTCAAATACGAAAATTGATGGGATAGGTATGCCAAGTAGTATGGAATCGATCAGTCTAGACTTTTACCATTTAGTCCGTCGAAAAAGATGCTGGAATTCGGGATGAATGATGAGATCTTCGCCACGGTAAAGATTGATGATCTCTCCAAACGACATCTGCAATACTTCTATTTTGATAGTCTTCTGCACAGCCTCCATTTTCGCTAGGATCGTTGTGGCCGTGTGCCATCTCGACTTGTTGCAATGAGACTCGTCAAATTCAAGGTGGCATGTTGTTGCAAATATCTTAATTTCCGGTCAGGCGCAAATAGGGCGGCCTGCTGTTGGAGAGGCCGCCGACCATCTCAATCCTGCCAGTCGAATTGCCCTAAATACCTGCCGTTTGGCCTTGCAGTAGGCGTCGCAGTAGCATCCTGGGGCCGTTTCGGGTCGAAACCTGAAATTCAGACTGACCCACTATCGCCGCCCGCCAACGCTTGACGCTGCTCGCCGGCCCAGCCTAACGTTTGTCAGATGACCGCGCTGGCCCGAACCGAGAGCGACCAGGAGCCGATGGCGGGGTCGCGCCGCATTGTGCTCGACGGCGCCGCCCGGCTGTTCCGCATCCATGGCTATGCCGCAGTCAGCATGCGCGACATCGCGGCGGCGTGCGGCATCAAGGCCGGCAGCTTATATTACCACTTTCAATCCAAGGAGCAGATCGTCACGGAGGTGCTCGACACCGGGGTCGGCACGGTGTTCGACCAAGTGCGCCGCAGCGTCGAAGCGCTCCTCCCCGCAGCACTCTTGGAACAGCGCCTCCGCGCCGCAATCGGCGCCCACCTGCACGCTTTGCTGGACCTCGACGACTACACCGGCGCCAACATCCGCATCTTCGGCCATGTGCCGGAGCGGGTGCGCAAGGCGGCCCTGGCGAGCCGGCGGCAGTACGAGGACTGGTGGCGCGGCTTGCTGACCCGCGGCGAGGCGGAGGGCGCGTTCGCGCCGGGCACCGACCTCCGGCTCCTGCGGCTGTTCCTGCTCGGGGCGATGAACTGGTCGCTGGAATGGCACAAGCCCGGCGTGACCGATGTGGAGGGCCTGGCCGACCGGCTGACGGGGATGGTGCTGCATGGCGTGGCGGCGCCGACGCGCACGGCGCCGAAGCCTGGGCGGAAGCCGCGCGCCGCCCCATGACCGTGCTGGGCAGCGCCGTGTCGCCGCGCGACGAACGGTTCCGCAGCAACCTGGCGCACCACGACGCGGCCCTGCAAACCCTGCGCGCCGCCTTGTCGCACAGCCTGGCCGGCGGCGGACAGGCGCACGTGGCCCGGCACCACGGCCGCGGCAAGCTGCTGGTCCGCGACCGCATCGACCGCCTGGTGGACCCGCTGACGCCGTTCCTCGAACTCTCGCCGCTGGCAGCCTGGGGCCTGTACGGCAACGAGGTCCCGGCGGCGGGCATCGTCACCGGGATCGGCGTCGTCCACGGCCTGCCCTGCATGATGATTGCCAACGACGCCACGGTGAAGGGCGGCAGCTTCTTCCATGAGACCGTGAAGAAGCACCTCCGCGCCCAGGAGATCGCCCGGGAGAACCGCCTGCCCTGCCTGTACCTGGTCGATTGCGGCGGCGCCTACCTGCCGGAACAGGACCGGGTGTTCCCCGACCGCGGCCACTTCGGCACGACGTTTTACGAGCAGTGCAAGATGTCGGCCGACGGCATCCCGCAGCTCAGCGCCGTGTTCGGCGGCTGCACCGCGGGCGGCGCCTACATCCCGGCCCTGTCGGACGAGGTCGTCATGGTCCGTGGCCAGGCGCGTATCCACTTGGGCGGCCCCAGCATCGTCAAGGCGGCGATCAACGAGGACGTGGACGGCGAAACGCTCGGCGGGGCAGAGATGCACACGCGGGTGTCCGGCGTGTCCGACTACATCGCCGAGACGGAGACGGAAGCCCTGGCCCGGCTGCGGGGGATCGTCGCCGGGCTGAACCAGCGGCGCCCGAACTTCGCCGCCATGCGCCCGTCCCGCCCCCCGCTGCATGACCCGGCCGAGATCGGCGGCATCATCGAGGCCGACCCGAAGACGCCCTACGACGTGCGCGACGTGCTGGCGCGGCTGGTCGATGGCAGCGAGTTCGCGGAGTTCAAGCCGGACTGG
>CAXTUQ010000391.1:0-6027 GCA_964247405.1 uncultured Acetobacteraceae bacterium | reverse complement strand
TTGCCCCTCCCAATGTCGTGCTTTCATTGCTGCCCGGCCTGGCGCGCATGATGCCGCGGCCCGGACCCTGGATGGACGTGCTGCGGGGCGCGCTGGCCTTCCCGATGTATGGCGCGGCGGCCTGGCTGGTCTGGGTCATCAGCCTGCAAGCCGGGTCCGACGGCGTGCTGGCGACGTCGGCCGGCATGGTGCTGGTGGCGCTGGCCGCATGGTCGCTCGGCTTGGCGCAGGCGGCGGGCCGGCGCGGGCGGCGGCTTGGCGGCGGCGTGGCGCTGGCGGCAGTGCTCGGCGCCGTCGCCATCCTGGCCGGAATCGGCATGGCGCCCATGGTGCCCGTGCAGGCGGCGTCCGAGGACGCGGAGCGGTTCTCCGCAGCACGGCTTGCCGCGCTGCGCGAGGAAGGCCGCCCGGTGTTCGTGAACATGACGGCCGCCTGGTGCGTGACCTGCTTGGTGAACGAGCGCGTGGCTCTGTCTCCGGCCCCGGTCCGCCGCGCCTTCGCCGACCACCACGTGGCCTACCTCAAGGGCGACTGGACCCGCGGGGACCCGGAGATCACCATATTCCTGCGCGGATATGCCCGGGACGGCGTGCCGCTGTACGTGCTCTATCCGCCGGGTCCGGCCGCCCCTTCGGTGCTGCCGCAGATCCTCACGGAAGGCGCGATGCTTGACCAACTCGGCAAGCTCGGCGGCTGAGCCGGAATCTCTTTTCGGTCCCGCCTTAAAATTGCCACGCGGGCCGCTTAATTTGTGGACCGTTGGGGTAGCAAGCCCCGTCCCGAACCTCAGGTGTCATCATGACCCGCATCGGCCGCATCCTTACGGCGCTTCCCGTCCTCGCCACCATGGCGCTCGCGCCCGCCGTGGCAAACGCCCAGTACTACCATCGCGGTTATGGCGGATATGGGTATGGCCACCGCGGCTTCGGCGTTGGCCCGTTTGTCGGCGGGGCCGTGCTGGGCCTTGGCCTCGGCGCCGTGATCGCGGGCGCCCCGCGCTACTACGCGCCGCCGCCGGTGGTTTATGCGCCGCCGCCGGTTTATTACTCGGCCCCGGTCTATGCGGCGCCGGCTTACCCAGCGCCGGGCTACATCGCGCCGGGCTATTACCCCCGCTGACCCGGCCGCGGTCGGCTAGGTGATGCGGACCCGCACGCTGCCGACGCCGTCCACCATGCCTTCCAAAAGGTCGCCGCGCTGCACCGCGGCGACCCCTTCCGGCGTGCCGGTGAAGATCAGGTCCCCCGCTTCAAGCCGGACCAGCTTCGACAGATAGGCGATGGTTTCCGGGATGCTCCAGATCAGCTTCCCGACATCGCTGGACTGCCGGACCGTGCCGTTCACCTTCAACTCGATGCGGCCCGGCGTCACGCCCTCGGCCGGCACCATGTCGCCGATGGGCGCCGAATGGTCGAAGCCTTTCGCCATGTCCCAGGGACGGCGGGCCTTCTTCGCCGTGTCCTGCACGTCGCGCCGGGTCATGTCGAGGCCGGCCGCATAGCCCCACACGTGGCGCATCGCCTCGGCCTCCGCGATGTCCGCGCCGCCGGATTTCAGCGCCACGACGAGTTCCATCTCATGATGCAGGTCCGCGGTCATGGAGGGGTACGGCATGTCCGCGCCGCCCGTCAGCAGGGCGTCCGCGGGCTTGGTGAAAAAGAACGGCGGCTCACGGTCCGGGTCGTGGCCCATCTCCCGCGCATGGTCCGCGTAGTTGCGGCCCACGCAGTAGATGCGGCGCACCGGGAAGCTGCCGCCGCCAGCGACGGGCACGGCGGCCTGAACCGGCGGGGAGATGACGTAATCGGGCATGGCTGGCGTCCTGGCGTTGCGACGGCGCAGCCTACCCGCCCCAGCCGGCGTTAAAAAGGGTCGCCAACCCCGCACGCTTCCGGTATCGCGAGGTTCATCAAGGGAACGTCGCATGGTCGTCACAGGCTCAAAATCACTTTACATCCAGGTGCTGGTGGCTGTGGCGGCCGGCGTCGCGCTCGGGCACTTTTATCCCCAGCTCGCGGTGCAGATGCAGCCGCTGGGCGACGCCTTCGTCCGGCTGGTCCGGATGCTGATCGCGCCCATCATCTTCCTGACCGTTGTGGTCGGCATCGCCAAGCTGACCAACACCGCGGGCGTCGGGCGCATCGGGTTGAAGGCGATCCTCTATTTCGAGGTGCTGACGACGGTTGCCATGGTGATCGGCCTGCTCGTCGGCCATTTCGTCGCACCGGGCGTGGGGGTGAACGCCGATCCCAAGAGCCTCAGCGCCGGCTCGGTCGCCCGCTACATCGACCCCAAGGCCAGCCCGAGCACCACCGAGTTCCTGATCAACATCATCCCGGACCAGGTGTTCAACGCCTTCGCCAAGGGTGAGATCCTGCCGGTGCTGTTCTTCGCCGTGCTGTTCGGCGTGGCGCTCGCCAAGATGGGGGAGCGGGCGTCGGGCTTGGTCAAGGGCTTGGACCAAGCCAACGCGGCGTTCTTCGGCATGGTGTCGCTGATCATGCGCGTGGCGCCGCTCGGGGCGTTCGGCGCCATGGCGTTCGCCATCGGCCGCTACGGCATCGGCACGCTCGGCAACCTCGTGTTCCTGATGCTGGCCTTCTACGCGACCTGCGTCCTGTTCGTGTTCGTCGTGCTGACCGCCGTCATGACGTATTGCCGCCTCAGCCTGTTCCAGTTGCTGCGCTACCTGAAGGAGGAGTTCTTCATCGTCCTCGGCACCTCCTCCTCCGAGGCGGCGCTGCCGACCTTGATGGAGAAGCTTGAGACCCTCGGCTGCTCCCGCCCGCTGGTCGGCCTGGTGGTGCCGCTCGGCTACGCCTTCAACCTCGACGGCACCAGCATCTACTTCACCATGGCCATCGCCTACATCTCGCAGGCGCTCAACATCCCGCTCAGCCTGCAGGAGTGGGGCGGCATCCTGCTGATCCTGCTGCTGACCTCCAAGGGGGCGGCGGCGGTCACGGGCGGCGGCTTCATCACGCTGGCGGCGACGCTCGGCACCCTGGCCGGCAAGATCCCGGTGGAATCCATCGCGCTGGTGTTCCCCATCGACCGCTTCATGTCGGAGGCGCGGGCGATCACCAACCTGTTCGGCAACGCCGTCGCCACCATCTTCGTCGCCCGGTGGGAAGGCCAGCTCGACCACGCCCGCGCCCGCGCCGTGCTGGCCCGGCACACCGCGCCGGAGGTGCTCAGCCGGGTTTAGCGCCGCCCACCGTGAACGTGACCAGGAGAGTGTGGCAAAGACCCTTGTCACGGTCGGCCGCCTCAGCTCAGCGTTATGAAAGGTAAGGTCTCCCCAAAACTTATGTCTCGCCCTCTCGGATCTGCGTATATCAGTGCGTTTGTTGCTAAGATTAATGCGGCGGTTCGAAAGGGCATATTTTGACGAGATCAGTCAGCAGCGATCTTTTTGTCAGTCGCCCAGTGATAGGCCGGAACCAAGCCGAAGCACATCGGGTGGCGGACAAAGCCTATCCATTCCGTTGCTGCGTCATCTGCGGCCTGCAACTCGCGGCGAGTTTACAAACGGCGCACTTGGATCATGATGCCGCAAACAATGCGGCGGACAACTTAGCCAGCCTTTGCCCAACACATCACGGAATGTATGACGCTGGCCTTTATCCGATTGAAGCAATCCGAATGCTGCGTGCACATTGGCAAACAACACAGGGCAAGCCAAACCACAAACCCCGGATGAAGGATGCTGGCGTGAAGGCGGCACTGGCGCGAAAGCGAAGTGTTGCTGGACGGAAGGCCGCTGCCACGCGACACGCAAATGCTGCTCTACGGGTCTAGCCAGTAGCGACTACAACCTGCTTTCGGAGTTCGGGCAATGACCCCCATCCTCGCCATCCATGGCGGCGCCGGCACCATGTCGCCCGACAGCATGACCGCGGACATCGAACGCGCCCACCGCGCCGGGCTGCACCGCGCCCTGATGGCGGGGCACGCGGTCCTGGCAGGAGGCGGCCCGGCCACCGATGTCGTGACTGCTGCCGTTGCAGCATTGGAAGACGATCTCCTGTTCAACGCCGGCCGCGGCGCGGTGCTCACCCGCGACGGACGGCATGAGATGGACGCGGCGGTGATGGACGGCGCGACCCTGGCCGTAGGCGCGGTCGCCGGCATCTGCGGCCCACGCAACCCGGTGCTGGCGGCCCGCGCGGTCATGGAGCATTCGCCGCACGTCCTGCTGGCCGGCCCCGGCGCGCTCGACTTCCTGCGCGTGCAAGGCGTGGCGTTCGCGGACCTCGAGTACTTCGACACGCCCCGGCGCCGGGATGCGTTGCGGGCCATGCTGGCGGCCGAAGCGGAGGTCAGCCCCAACATCGACGACGCCGACCGTCACGGCACGGTGGGCGCGGTGGCGCTGGACGGCGCCGGACGCCTCGCCGCCGCCACCAGCACCGGCGGCATGACCGGCAAGTTGCCCGGGCGCGTCGGCGACACGCCGTTGCCCGGCGCCGGCACCTGGGCGGATGCGGTTTGCGCCGTGTCGGCGACCGGCCATGGCGAAAGCTTCATCCGCATCGCCGCCGCGCACGAGGTGTCCGCGCGGATGCGGCTGGCGCATGAGAGTCTTGAGAGCGCTACGACCGCGGCCATGACGGCGCTGGAGGCGGTCGGCGGCCCGGGCGGCCTCATTGCGGTGGACCGCGCCGGGCGCGTGGCGCTGCCGTTCAACACGCGCGGCATGTACCGCGGCATCGTGGGTGCAGACGGCGTGGCACGCACCGGGATTTACCGGGAGTCATTGCAGCTGCAGTCCGCTGGGGAATAACCGGTTCCTTCGGTGCTTGCACTGCGCTATCCTGCTGCTTCATTCTGACTATGTTGCAAGCAAGCAGGGGTTGCATGATGGGCTATCGGGTCGCGGTTGTCGGCGCCACGGGTGCGGTCGGGCGCGAGATCCTGAAGACCTTGGCTGAGCGGGAGTTCCCGGTCAGCGAGGTCGCCGCCGTCGCCTCCGCCCGGTCCACCGGGCAGGAGGTCAGCTTTGGCGAGAAGTCGGTGCTCAAGGTCAAGAACCTCGACACCTTCGACTTCGCCGGCTGGGACATCGGGCTGTTCAGCCCCGGCGCCAGAGTGTCCGCCGTGCACGCCCCGCGCGCCGCCGCCGCCGGGTGCCTGGTGATCGACAACACTAGCCAGTTCCGCATGGAGCACGACGTGCCGCTGGTGGTGCCGGAGGTGAACCCCGGGGCGCTGCGCCGCATCCGCCGCGGCATCGTCGCCAACCCGAACTGCTCGACGATCCAGATGGTGGTCGCCTTGAAGCCGCTGCATGATCGGTTCCGCGTCAAGCGCGTCGTGGTCGCGACCTACCAATCCGTGTCTGGCGCCGGCAAGGACGGCATGGACGAGCTGTGGGCGCAGTCCCGCGCCATGTACGTGAACGACCCGGTGACGGCGCAGGAGTTCACCAAGCCCATCGCCTTCAACTGCATCCCGCACATCGACAAGTTCATGGAGGACGGCTCCACCAAGGAA
This sequence comes from uncultured Acetobacteraceae bacterium, assembly GCA_964247405.1. Taxonomy (GTDB): domain Bacteria; phylum Pseudomonadota; class Alphaproteobacteria; order Acetobacterales; family Acetobacteraceae; genus CAHJXG01. The sequence continues at coordinate 530 of CAXTUQ010000391.1, read as the reverse complement.
GAGTGGAAGATGGCCGTCGAGACGCGGAAGATCCTGGACCCCGACATCCTGGTGCACGCGACCTGCGTGCGGGTGCCGGTGTTCATCGGCCACAGCGAGGCCGTCAACGTCGAGTTCCACGAGCCGGTGTCGGCCTCCGATGCCCGCGCCCTGCTGCGCGAGGCGCCCGGCGTCGTGGTGATGGATACCCGCGACGACGGCGGCTACATCACGCCGGCCGATTGCGCCGGAGAGGATGCGGTGTTCGTGAGCCGCGTCCGCCGCGATCCCACGGTGGAGCACGGCCTGTCGTTCTGGTGCGTGTCGGACAACCTGCGCAAGGGCGCCGCGCTGAACGCGGTGCAGATCGCTGAAACCGTGGTGGCGCAGGGATTGCTCAAGAAGGCGGCTTGACGACCGGGAACGAAGTTTTAGGGCCGCTGTCGTTTGAGTTGCTGCCCGGAGGCAATTTTCGCGTCAGGTTATAACTGGTTTGTGCAAGGTTCCAGCGTGGGTCGCCACCATGGCCCACGCCGGGTTTCTGACAGGCT
>CAXTUQ010000390.1:0-6055 GCA_964247405.1 uncultured Acetobacteraceae bacterium | reverse complement strand
CATGAAGCCGGACGAGGCAAGCCTGCCCAGCCCGGACGGCCCTTGGGAGTACTACACGCGCTACGAACCCGGCGCGCAATACCCGGTGCACGCCCGGCGGCCGCGCGGACAAGCGGACGGCGAGCAAATCCTTGCGGACGCCGCCGCCCTCGCGCAGGGCCACCCCTATTACGCGCTCGCCGCCGCCCGACACAGCCCGGACCACCGGCTGTTCGCCTACGCCGAGGACACCCAGGGGTCGGAGGTGTACCGCGTCCGCATCAAGGATCTGGCGACCGGCGTGCTGCTGCCCGGCGCGGTTGAGGACTGCACCGGCAATTTCGCCTGGGGCCCCGACAGCGCCTGGCTGTTCTGGACCTTCCGTGACGCGAATGGGCGTCCCTCGCGCATCTATCGCCGCCCCGTGCCGGGCGGGCCTGCCGACGACGTGCTGGTGTATGCGGAGCCGGACCCCGGCTTCTTCCTCACCATCTCGCAGACGGACTCACGAGCCTACCTCGTGATCGGCTGCGGCGACCAGCAGACCAGCGAGGCCTGGCTGATCCCCGCCGCCGATCCGGAGGCTGCGCCGCGCCTCGTCGAGCGGCGGCAGACCGGGGTGCGCTACGACGTCGAGCACTGGGACGGCCGGCTCATCATCCGCACGGACGCGGACGGCGCGGTGGACTTCAAGCTGGTCAGCGCGCCGGAGGCGACGCCGGGCCGGGCGCATTGGCGGGATTGGGTCGCCCACCAGCCGGGCCGCTTCATCGTCGGCACCGCCGCCTACGCCGGGCACTTCGCGCGGCTGGAGCGGGTGGACGCCAACAACCGCATCGTCATCACGAGCCGTGACACCGGGCGGGAGCACGTGATCGGGCCCGGCTTCGCAATTACGGAGGAGGCATACGTGCTGCGCCTGGGCGGCGGCCTGGAGTACGACACGGCCACGCTGCGCTACACCTATGAATCACCCACCACGCCGCGGCAGTGGTTCGACTTCGACATGGACAGCTTTGCCGCGACGCTGCGCAAGACTCAGGAAGTCCCGTCCGGCCACGATCCCGCACAGTACATCGCCCGCCGCCTGCATGCCCGCGCACCTGACGGCGCAGCGGTGCCCGTCACCGTGCTGATGCGCCGGGACACGCCCGCGGACGGGTCGGCGCCGCTGCTGCTGTACGGCTACGGCGCCTACGGGATGGCGATGGAGCCGTCCTTTTCCATCCGCAACCTCAGCCTGGTGGACCGCGGCTGGATCTGGGCCACGGCGCATGTGCGCGGCGGGTCGGAGAAGGGCTGGGGCTGGTTTCTCGACGGGCGCAGGGCGAAGAAGCCCAACACGTTCACCGATTTCATCGCCGCCGCCGAGCACCTGGCGGACGGGGGCTTTACGCGGCGTGGAAGCATGGTGGCGATGGGCGGGTCCGCGGGCGGCCTGCTGGTGGGCGCGGTCCTGAACATGCGGCCGGACCTGTGGGCGGCCACCGTCGCCGCCGTGCCGTTCGTGGACGTTCTGAACACCATGTCCGACACCAGCCTGCCGCTCACCCCGCCGGAATGGCCGGAATGGGGCAACCCCATCGAGGACCCGGCCGCCTACGACGCCATCGCCGCCTACTCGCCCTACGACAACGTGGCTCCCCGGCCCTACCCGGCCGTGCTCGCCACCGCGGGCCTGTCCGACCCGCGGGTGACATACTGGGAGCCGGCGAAGTGGGCCGCCCGCCTGCGGGACGCGACGACCGGCAGCCATCCGGTGCTGCTGCGCACCAACATGGAGGCCGGGCACGGCGGCGCGGCCGGGCGATTCGACGCGCTGAAGGACACGGCGCTGCACTATGCGTTCGCGATTTGGGCGTATGAGCACCGCCGGGCATGATGCGGCCAAACTCCGTAAAGGAACCAACGAGTGAGCGGCTTCAAGAGCACCGAACGCTACATCGCCTCCCGCGACCTTGAGGTTGCGGTCAACGCCGCCGTCGCGCTGCAACGGCCCCTGCTGGTGAAGGGCGAACCCGGCACCGGCAAGACCGTGCTGGCGCACGAGGTCGCGGCCAGCCTCGGCTATCCGCTGGTGGAATGGCACGTGAAATCCACTACCAAGGCGCAGCAGGGCTTGTACGAGTACGACGCCGTGTCCCGCCTGCGCGACAGCCAGTTGGGCGATCCCAAGGTGGCCGACATCGCCAACTACATCGTCCGCGGCAAGCTGTGGGACGCCTTCGAGGCGGACCGCCCGCAGGTCGTGCTGATCGACGAGATCGACAAGGCCGACATCGAGTTCCCCAACGACCTGCTGCTTGAACTCGACCGCATGCAGTTCTTCGTTTACGAAACCCGGCAGACCGTCGCCGCCAAGCACCGCCCCGTCGTGATCATCACCTCGAACAACGAAAAGGAGCTGCCGGACGCCTTTTTGCGCCGCTGCTTCTTCCATTACATCCGCTTCCCCGACCGACCGACGATGGAGCGGATCGTCGAGGCGCACTACCCGGGCCTGCAGCGCGACCTGGCGCGGGAAGCGTTGACCGTGTTCTTCCAGGTGCGGGACGTGCCGGGCCTGAAGAAGAAGCCCGCGACCTCCGAGCTGCTGGACTGGCTCAAGCTCTTGATGATCGAGGACCTGCCGGCGGAAGCGCTGCGCAGCCAGGACGCCAAGCTGGTGATCCCGCCGCTGCACGGCGCGCTGCTGAAGAACGAGCAGGACGTGCACCTGTTCGAGCGGCTGGCCTTCCTGAACCGCCGCGGCGGCTGACGTGTTCGCGCAGTTCGTCTTCGCCTTGCGGGAAGCCGGCGTGCCAGCGTCGATCACCGAGTACCTGACCCTGCTTGGCGCGATGCGGGCCGGGGTCGCGGACTACAGCGTGGAGGACTTCTACTTCCTGAGCCGCGCCGCGCTGGTGAAGGACGAGCGGCACCTGGACCGGTTCGACCTTGTGTTCGGCCAGGTGTTCCGCGGGCTGGAGGCGCCGGCGGAGGGCGAGGCCGAGGGCGCCGCGCCGCGCGCCCTGCCGGAGGAATGGCTGCGCCGCATGGCGGAGAAGCACCTGACAGCGGAGGAGCGGGCGCAGGTCGAGGCGCTGGGCGGCTTCGACAAGCTGATGGAGACGCTGCGCAAGCGCCTCGCGGAGCAGCAGGGCCGGCACCAAGGCGGCAGCAAGTGGATCGGCACCGCAGGCACCTCGCCGTTCGGCGCCTACGGCTACAACCCGGAGGGGGTGCGGATCGGCCAGGACAAGAGCCGCCATCGCCGGGCGGTCAAAGTGTGGGACAAGCGCGAGTTCCGCGACCTCGACGACGGCGTGGAACTGGGCACACGCAACATCAAGCTCGCCCTGCGCCGGCTGCGGCGCTTCGCGCGGGAGGGGGCGGCGACCGAACTGGACATGCCCGGCACCATCCGCGCCACCGCGCACAACGCCGGGTCACTGGATCTCAAGATGGTGCCGGAGCGGCACAACGCGGTGAAGGTGCTGCTGTTCCTCGACGTGGGCGGCTCCATGGACGACCATGTCCGCGCATCAGAAGAACTGTTCTCCGCCGCGCGCAGCGAGTTCAAGCACCTGGCATTCTACTACTTCCACAATTGCCCCTATGAGCGCGTTTGGCAGCAGAACCACCGCCGCCGCGACGCCACGATCCCGACCGAGCAGGTGATCCGCACCTACGGCCCCGACTACCGCGCGATCTTCGTGGGCGACGCGACCATGAGCCCCTACGAGATCGCCTCCCCTGGCGGCAGCGTCGAGCACTGGAACGACGAACCCGGCGCCGCCTGGATAGCGCGGCTGCTCGGGCAATGGCGGCGCAGCGCCTGGCTCAACCCGGTGCCGCGTGCCGAGTGGGGCTACACGCAGTCGGTCGGCATGGTGCGGCAACTGATGGAGGATCGGATGTATCCGCTGACGCCGGGCGGCCTCGACGAGATGATCCGCGAGCTGAGCCGGTGACGTCAACCGCCACGGGCCCGCGCCCGCCGGCGCAGCCCGTGGCGGGAGGGGACGCCTAGTTCTGCGTCCAGCCCCCGTAGCTGCCAACGTTGTCCCGGGTGACGAGTTGGGGGGCCATGAGGACCATTGGGTTCTCCGGCTTCTTGCCATTCATGATCTCGACCCCGGTCTGCACCGCCATCTTGCCCATCGTGTATGGGTCCTGGCTCGCCGACGCCTGGATCTGCGTCCCACCTTTCAGCGCGCCGACGATGTCCGGGGCGCCGTCCACCGAGGTGATGACGATGCCGGTCCGGTTGAGCTGCTTTGCTGCAAGGTCGCTGCCAATCGCCTGCGGGTCGTTGATGGTGAACACCCCCTGGAGGCTGGGAAACCGGGTAAGATAGCCCTGCATCACGTTCAACCCGCCGTCACGCGATCCCTTGCCGTCCTGGTCCGACGAGAGGAGCTTGATGTCGGGAAACGCGCTCAGCACCTTCTTGCAGCCGTTCACCCGGTCGATCACCGACGACACCTGCGGCCCGTTCTCGATGACGACGTTGCCCTTGTGGTCGATCTTGTCGGCCATGTACTGGCAGGCGATCTCGCCGGCCTTCAGATTGTCGGTCTGCACCGTGGCGTCGGCCCCTGCGGCGGCCACGTCCACGCCGATCACGACGATCCCCGCCGCCTGTGCCCGCTTCACCGCGGGCGCGATGGCCCGTGGATCGGCGGCGTTGACCAGGATCAGATCGACGCCCGCGGCGATGAAGTTGTCCATCTGGGTGAATTGCTTGTTGAGGTCGTAGTCCGCCGAGGTCAGGGTCACCTTGGCCTGCGGGTTGGCCTGTTTCGCCGCATCCGTGATGCCCTTGCCGACAGCGCCGAAGAACGGGTTGCCGAGCGAGCCGACGGTGACGCCGACCGCCTTCAACTCCTTAGCGGACGCCGCCCCGGACAGAGCCATGGCCGCGCCGGCCAGCAGCAGGGTTCTCAACATCAAACGTAACCTCCAAGCCCGATTGTTCCGCCGCGGCGGTTGGGCCATGCCCCGCCGGCAGCGTCCCCGGGCCGGCGGCCCGGGTGCTCCACATGCGTCAAGCGCTCAGGTGCGGGCGTTGCCCTGCAGCCGGGCGCGGTCAAGCGCCACGGCGCCGATGATCACCAACCCCTTGACGATGAACTGCCAGATGTCCGAGACGCCCAGCAAGGTCAAGCCGTTCGACAGCACGGCAATGATCAGCGCGCCGATCAGCGTGCCCCAGATCGAGCCGATGCCGCCGACGAAGCTGGTGCCGCCCAGGATCACGGCGGCGATGGCGTCCAGCTCGTAGCTTTGCCCGAGCTGCAGGCCGTTGGCGGCGTATAGCCGCGCCGCCGACATCACGCCACCCAAGCCTGCGAGCAGGCCGGACACGCAGTAGACGAACAGCAGGATGCGCCACACCTTGATGCCTGACAGCCGCGCCGCCGCCGGGTTGCCGCCGACGGCGTAGATCCACACGCCCAGCACGGTGCGGCGCAGCACGAACCAGGACACCACGATCACGACGAGGGCGATGATCGCCAGCACCGGGATGCCGAAGCTGGAGGTGATCGGGACCGTCGCGTTGCCGATGGCGGCGAACGACAGGTCGGGGTTGAAGATGGTGGTGTCGCTGCCCATCAGCCGCGCCAGGCCGCGCACCGCCGTCAGCGAGCCGAGCGTGACGATGAAGGGCGGCAGCCCGCCGAACGCAACCAGGCTGCCGTTGATCAGGCCGAAGAACAGCCCGGTCAGCAGCGCCGCCGGCACGCCGAGCAGCCCCCAGCCCGGTATGAGCGAGACGATCAGCGCCGCCATCGCCGACGCCGCCAGCATGCTGCCCACCGAAAGGTCGATGCCGCCGGTGAGGATCACGAAGGTCATGCCGGCGCCGAGCACGCAGTTGATCGCCGCCTGCTGCGCCACGATGGACAGGTTCTGCGCGCTCAGGAACCGCCCTTCGCCCAAATAGTGGAAGGCGATCGCCAGGATGATCAGCACCGGCAGCATGCCCACCGACCGGACGAATGTTCGCATCTGGGCTTTTCGCACGCGCTGTCCCGTGGGCTTGGCGTCGCTGACGGTTTCGCTCATGCCGCGAGCTTCTTGATGTCGACGC
>CAXTUQ010000389.1:0-6055 GCA_964247405.1 uncultured Acetobacteraceae bacterium | reverse complement strand
CTCCTATCCCGTCTGGGCCTGGATGCTGCCGCACCGGACGCTTATGCCGAACTTGCGCTGGAGGGGGTTTTCGCTTGACATCGGGCCGCATGTCGCGGCCAAACGCGCGGCTGTCCTCAAGCACCGGTCGCAGACCACGCCGCTGATCGACGACGACCCTTCGTGCTTCACGCTGTCCGACGCCCAACTCGCAACGATGATCACGTCGAAGGAGTTCTTCATTGCCGAAAATCAACGTGCCCGAGATTTCATGCCCCACCAGGTCGCAAACCTGGCGGCCGCCGGGTAGGCGGAGTGGCGCGGGCTGGCTCCCGGTGCTTTGGGCGCGCGCCGGCATCTCGGCCTTGGTCGCCTGCCCCCCAGCGCCGGCCTGGGCACAGGGGAGTAACGCGGTCAACGCCGCAACGGCGCTGAAGTCGGCGTGCCGGACCGACTACCGCGCCCACTGCGTCGGGAACGATCCCGCGGCGCCCATCGCGGCCGCCTGCCTTTCGCAGTTCTACCTGAACCTTTCGAAGAATTGCCAAGCGGCGCTGGATGCATACAACGCTCCCCCAAGCACCGACACCGAGCCGGAGTAGCGCCGGGTCAAAGCTGTTGCTGGCCGCGCCGGTGCAAGGCGTCGCGCAGCGTCAGCGCCGCGAACCGGCCCATGCCGCGGAGGCAGCCGAGGACGTTGGCGCGGTAGGTGAAGCCGAAGGCCGGGTCGATCGGCGCCCCGCCGAGCAGTTCCCGGGCGCTGCCCTTGAGGTCCCAGACGAAATTCCTGAATAGGTGCCAGTGGCGCGCGTGCTTCAGGTAGAGCGCGCCGTTGCCGCGGGCATAGATGCCGTTCAGTTTTGCAACGTCCGCATGGCTCCGTCGCCCGTGGTGGTGCGCGACCACGAGGGACGGAGCGTATTGCACGGGGATGCCAGCGAGGTAGGCGCGATACAGGTAATCGGTGTCCTCCCCTGCCTCGCAGGGGGCGCCCGCGCCGAACCGCTCGTCGAATGCGCCGATGCGGTCAAAGGTGGCGCGGGTCATCGCCATGTTGCAGCCATGGATGAACCCGCCCGGGTGCCGCCCGCCGTCATACGTCGCGGGTGTCGGGTCCGTCTTGATGGTGAAGGGCAGGTCTGCGGGATCGCCGAGATCCACCCGGCCACCGCGCACCGCCATCCCGGGATCAAGCGTGGACAGCTCCAGCAGCGTATGAAGGTAGTCTGGGGCGAGGCGGCAATCATCGTCGGTGAAGGCCAGGACGGTGCCATGGGCCGCGCGGACTCCGGCGTTGCGCGCCGCCGCGAGGCCTTTCCGCACCTCGCGCACCAGCGTCACCCGCAGCCCGGCGGTTTCCGCCCAGGCGCTGACGACCTCTTGGGTGTCGTCGGACGAGGCGTTGTCAACGATCACAAGCTCAGTCTCGGTGCCGTTGCAGGCCCGGGCGGCGACGGCAACGGACTCAAGGCTTGCGTGCAGCGCCCGCGCCCGGTTGCGCGTGCAGATCACGACGGAAACATCAACCATTCACTGCCGAACTCTTAGGCCTCACCCTGTCCATAAGGCCTATGGCTGCAACTACCAAGCAAGGGGCAGGGTTGCACGATCAAGTCCATGAGAGACGCCTTAAAGCCGCCGTCATGCCGTGATCCCTGTCTGAGCTTGCGACGGTGCGTCTTCGCCGCGAGGCCAGGCGCAGGCATTCCGGCTGCCATTCCCCCTTGCCAGAGACATGATGCCGCTTGTTTCCATCATCATTCCCACCTTCAATTGCGCCCAACTGATCGGCGATGCGGTCGGGTCGGCGCAGGCGCAGAGCGAGGGCCGGATCGAGATCATCGTCGTGGACGACGCGTCCACCGACGGCACGGCGGCGGTCGTCGAGGACCTGGCCGCACGGGACGCCCGGGTCCGGCTGCTGCGGATGGAGCGGAACGGCGGCCCGGGCGCCGCGCGCAATGCCGGGTTGGACGCTGCGGGCGGAGAATGGGTCGCGTTGCTGGACGCAGATGACCGATACCATCCGCGACGCCTGCAACGCTTGCTTGACGCGGCGGCGTCGCACGAGGCGCAACTCGTCGCCGACAACCTGATGCTTGTGCACGCGCCGGGCACGCGGCGCATCGGCCCGATGATCCCGCCGGAATGGCTGGGCCGGGCGCGCGTGGTCAGTCCCGCCGCGTTCGTGGAAGGCAACATACAAACGGCCCGGCGCCGGGGCGTCGCCTACGGCTACCTCAAGCCGATCATCCGGCGCGACTTCCTGGACCGGACGGGCATCCGCTACGACGACCTCCGCTTCTCCGAGGACTACGTCTTCGCGCTGCGCTGCCTGCTTGCGGCGGCGCGCTACGTCATCCTGCCGGATGCCATGTACGACTATGCCGTCAGCGCCGCTGGGCTGACGATCCGGCACTCGGCCGACGACCTCGCGCGGTTGATCCGCGTGGAGCGGGCCTTGCTGTCGAACCCTGGCGTCAAGCCGGGCACCCCTTTGCATCATGCCATGAGACGCCATATCCGCTCGGTCGAGCTTGCGCTGGGGTGGTTCCGCTTCGCGCAGGCAATCAAGCGGCGCGACCCCATCGCGGCGTTCTCGCAGGTGTTCGAAAGCCCGGCGCACTTTCGGCACATTGGTCGGGAGGGACTACGCGCCGTGCCCCGCGCCCTCATCCAAGGAAAACGACGGAAACACGCATGAGCGACGTGGGACAGGAGTGCCTCGTTTCCATTCTGTTGCCTGCCTACAACTCAAGGCACTTGATCGGCACCGCAATCCAGTCGGTGCTCGGGCAAACGCAACGCCGCTTCGAGCTGATCGTCATCAATGACTGCTCAACCGACGACACGGCGGAGGTCGTGGCGCGGTTCGCCCGCGGCGACCGCCGGATCAAGCTGCTGCGCACGGCACGCAACAGCGGGCCTGCGGCGGCACGCAACATCGGCTTCGACGCGGCCTGCGGACGCTGGGTCGCGTTGCTCGATTCGGATGATGCCTACGTCCCGGATCGGCTCGCGCGGCTTTTGGAGCTGGCGGAAGCGAACGCCGCCGACATGGTGTCGGACAACCTGCTGATGATGCCGGTCGGCGGGACGCCCTACCTGCTGATTCCGCCGGATTTGCTCGGGTATCCGCAGCACCTGACGGCGGCGGAGTTCATCTATCGCAACATCGGCGATCCGAAGAACCCCCGGGTCAGCTATGGGTTCATGCAGCCCATGATCCGGCGCGAGTTCCTGCTGCGGCACGGCCTTCGGTACGATGAGCGGAACCGGTTCGGCGAGGACTTCATGCTTTACGTCGCCTGCCTCCGCGCCGGGGCACGCTGGTGGGTTACGCCCGAGGTTTTCTATCACTACGCCACGCGGCCGGGGTCGCTGACGGAGGTGCAAAGCTCCGGCGACCTGCGGCGCATCGCGCAGCTTGAGGAGGACTTTCTCAAAGACCCCGGCGTGTTGCGGGACGCGGCGCTCTGCGACGCCCTGCGCCAGCACAAGGCGAAGATCGACCGGTCGTATTACTACCGGGCATTCACCGATGCGGTGAAACGGGGCCGGTTTGGCGAGGCCGGGCGGCTGCTGGTCCAATCACCCTTGAGTTCCCGCTACATTGTCCGGGAAACGATGCGCCAAGCGCCGATCATCCTGCGCAAGACGCTTCGCGGCGGCTACCTCCCCGGCACCGGCCGCGTCGCTTAGGGAGGCGGCTTCAGACCGCGCCCTCCTTCTTCAACACTGCGGGCAGTGTCTTCAGCAGGATGGCGATGTCGTGCCACAGGGACCAGTTGCGCACGTACCACACGTCGAGGGACACGCGATGCTCATACGTCGTGTTGCTCCGTCCACTGACCTGCCACAGGCCGGTGATCCCCGGCTTCGTCTCGAAGTAGTAGGAGATGTCGCGGCCGTAACGCGGGATTTCGGCATCGATGATCGGGCGGGGGCCGACCAGGCTCATCTCGCCGCGGACCACGTTGAGCAGCTGCGGCAACTCGTCAAGGCTCGTCTTACGGAGCACCCGGCCGATCGACGTGATGCGGGGATCATCCTGGAGCTTATGCGTCGCCAGCCATTGCGCTTTCGCCCGCGGATCGGTTCTGAGCACCTGCTGCAGCACCTCATCGGCGTTCGTGACCATTGACCGGAACTTGAAGCAGCGGAACGACCGTCCGTTCTCGCCGACGCGCCGATGGCCGAACAGCGCCGGGCCGCCGTCGGCGCGGATCAGCATGGCGAGCGCCAGGAAGAGCGGCGACAGGATCACCAGCAGGGACAGCGCAACCATCTGGTCGAAGAGCGTCTTGACGAAGCGGCTGAACGGGCGCGCAAGGTTGTTGCCATAGACCAGCAGCGTCACGTCATGGGTGAAGAAATATTGGCTGTCGAACGCGCTGACCGGCAGCCCGTCGAAGGCGGGGACGAGCGCGAAGGGCACGCGCTCGCGCGACAGGTCCTCGGCGAAGCGGGCGGCTTCCCCAGAGATGTCGCCACGCGTCGCGATGACCGCGAACTCCGCATCGTGCTGCTCCAGCAGCCACGTCCCGCGGCCCGGGGCGTGGTTGACCGCGTGCAGGCCGACGGACGCGACGACCTCATAGCCAAGCCGGGCGTCCGACTGGAACGCAGCCCGGGTTGACTTGAGGGCGGCGTCGTCGCCGATGATAAGGGTGCGCAGCCGCCAAACGCCGAAGTCATCAAGGATCGTCCGGGCCAGCTTGCGCATCAGCAGCAGGCAGGGCAGGAGCACGAGCCAACGACCTACGCTCTCGAACCCGATCTGCGAGCCGTAAACGATGACGCGGATGTAGCTATCGCAAAGGAAGCCGATTGCGACGCCAGCGGCCAGGCCGCGCAGCTCCGTCCAGATCGGCACACGAAGCGTGTAATGGCCACGGCAGCCGAAATAGGCGACGAGCAGGCCGGCGACGAGGATGCTGCCCCACCCGTGCCAGCCGAATCCCTGGCTTGGGATCTGGCCAAAGGCCTGGTCCAAGGGCACGGTCTCAAAAGCCATGTGGGCCGCCAGCGCCACCACCGCTGCCAGGGCCAGTGCTGTGATGTCAGCAGAGAACAACGCCATCCAGCGAAGCGTCGCTGGCTTGAACGGCGCGTTCCGGGCGCGCGACTGGAGCGAAGTTCCACGCGTCAGAGAGTTGACATGCATCCGTAAATCCCTCGCCCATCGCTTAGGTCAGCCACGTTAGATGTTAACGCTGTTCAAAACGAACGGTCCCTTACATCTGTTAACGCGGACCATGCCGCAATGCACAACAAAACGCCGATCACGTATCGTTGACGGCATTCACGTGCACCACGGCGCCCTCTGGCCGAAAACATGGGAAGCAGGAGACATGGGAAGCAGGGGGTTAAACCTCCTTTTTCCATACGGTGACGCCATTAGGGGGAACGGAGCGTGTTTGCCACAAACGGCCGCTAGAAAATCCGCTCAAACACCGTGATCACATCGCCTGGCTGAACGAACGTCTCCCGTCCGGCGCCGCCCTCAGTCGTTTCCGCCTGCTTGTTGCTGGTGCGAACGATGGAAAAGCGGTCCTTGACCGCGCGGTAGGTGAAGCCTCCGCCTACCGCCACCGCCGTGACGACGGTCATGGCGGGCTGGTAGGGGTACTGCCCGGGGCGGACGACCTCGCCCAGGATGAAGATCGGCCGGTAGCCGATCACCTCGACTGAGACGCTTGGGTTCCTGTAGAGCTTGGACCGGGTCAGCGTTTGGGCGACCGAGGCTTCCAGCTGCTTCGGGGTCAGGCCGCCGGCATGCACGTCGCCCACGAGCGGCAAGGCGATTTCCCCCGCGGCATCGACCCGGAACTCGCCCGTCAGTTGCTGCTCGCCGAACGTGATGATGCGGATCTGATCGCCTGGTCCCAGCGTGTAGATGCTGGCGTCCACGCTGGGGACGGGCGGAAGCCCCGAGCCGGGGCCGCTGCAACCCACAAGGCCGGCCATCGGCGCCGTCACGATGCCGGCCAAGGCGACTCGCCTCGACAGCAATCCGGGCCTTGTACTTGTCACACGCATGACCTTCTCCTGATTTGCGCATCCATCTTAGCAC
>CAXTUQ010000388.1:0-6080 GCA_964247405.1 uncultured Acetobacteraceae bacterium | reverse complement strand
ACCCTGGACAACGCCGGCGCCACCTTGTCGCCGGGCGCCACGGTGGCGGGGCGGCTGACGCTTGGGGGCGTGCTGCGCGGCGGCACGGTGACGGCCGGCACGCTGCCGCTTGGCCCGGCCACGGTCCTGGACGGCGTGGCCCTCCGCGGCCCGGTGACGCTGGCCGGCACGCCGAGCCTGTCCGTCGATTCCCCGCCGCCCCAGGCCTTCTTCCGCGGCGGCCTGTCCCTGCTCGGCGCATCCGGCGCCGGGCCGGGCGCGCTGACGCTGAGCCGCTTGTCGCTGCAAGCCTCGGACACCGAGCGTTTGGACAACGCGGCCGTACGCCTCGCGGACGCGACGCTGTCCGCCGCGGACGGGTCGCGCCTGACGCTGGGCGCCGGGCTGGCGCTGATTGTCTCCGGCAACAGCGCGCTGCTGAACGCCGCGAACGCGGGCAGCATCACGGTGGAGGGCGGCAGCACGCTCACCGTGGACAACCGTTTCGTCAACGGCGGCGCGCTGAGCCTCGGCCTCGGCAGCCGGCTGAACCTGACGGGCACGACGACCGCTGGCTTGGCCGCCCTGATCGACGGGGCATCCGGGCCGGGCACGGTGGGCCTGGCGCCCAACGCGACCTGGGACAACACCGGCGCCAGCCTGGTCCTGCTGGCCGGCAGCCGGCTCAACGGCCTTCCGGCGCTCAACCCCACCCTGAAGGGCGGCACCGTCACGGCCGCGGGCGGCAGCCTCGGTTTCACGGGCGCGGTCGTGCTGGACGGCGTGGCCTGGCGCGGCGCCTTCGCGCCGACGACGCGCGCCAGCTACCAGTTCAAGGGCGCCACCGCCGTGGGGGGCCTGGGTGGTGCCCGGGCGCTGATCGACCTGTCCGGCAGCGGCTCCAGCCTGGACCTGCCGGGGGCGCTGGACAACACGGAGCTGCGCATGGCCGGCGGCGCGCTTTCGTCCGCGTCCGGCCCGGTGCTGCTGGGGGCCGGGACCACGCTCGCCATTGCCGGCGGCTTCTCCACCGTGTCCCCGACCCGCGGCGCCGCCTCCGGGCTGAGCAACGCAGGCACGGTCACGCAAACCGGCGACGCCGACTACGCTGCGCTGACCAACACCGGCACCATCGCCGTCAGCCATGGCGCCGCCCGCGCGAGCACGCTGACGAACAGCGGCACCATCACCCTGGACGCCGCGACGCTCACGGTGGGGATGCCCACGGCGCTCGGCGGCACGGTCGCTTTCCTGGACCCCACGGCCCGGCTGGCGTTCGGAGGCGGCTCCAGCCCCGGCATCGCCATCTCCGCAACCCTGCGCGACTTCCAGAACGGCGACAGCATCGACCTGCAGGGCCTGTCCTACAGTTCCAGCCTGTCCATCAGCCTGCAAGGCGACGTCGTGCAGGTCAGCCAGGGCGGCGCGCCGGCGGGGAGCTTCCGCCTGTTGGGCGGCACCTACGCCGCCGACCAGTTCAGCCTCGCGGCCGACGGCGCGGGCGGCACGCTGCTGCGCACCACGCACCGGCTGAGCGCCCCGGCGTCCGCCGGGCCGGGCCGGGATTTCGACCCGGCGTACTACCTCGCCCACAACTCCGACGTGGCCGCGGCGGGCGTCGATCCCTTGCAGCATTACCTGGCCCACGGCTGGAAAGAAGGCCGCAACCCCAACGCCTATTTCAGCACAAGCTGGTACCTGAACCAAAACCCCGACGTGGCCGCGTCCGGCGCCAACCCCTTGCAGCACTACGAGGACCACGGCTGGCGCGAGGGCCGCGACCCCGGCCCGGGTTTCAGCACAAGCGCCTACCTTCTCGCCAACCCGGACGTGCGGGCGGCCGGCATCGACCCGCTGCAGCACTTCCTCCTCAACGGCCGCGCGGAGGGCCACAGCGCCGCCCCGGCCGCCCCGCACCCGGTCGGCCCGCAGGACCCGCTGGTGGACCGCGCCTGGTATCTGGCGCAGCATCCGGACGTGGCGGCGTCGGGGGAAGATGCCAGCGCCCATTACTACCGGGTCGGCTGGACGCTCGGGTTCAACCCCGACCCGTTTTTCGACACCACGTATTACCTCAAGACGAACCCGGATGTGGCCGCCGCCGGGCTGGACCCGCTGGCGCAGTTCGAGGCGCAGGGCTGGCAGCAGGGCCGGGAGCCGTCGCTCGCGTTCAGCGACCGCCAGTACCTGCTCGCGAACCCCGACGTGGCCGCGGCCGGGATGGACCCGCTGGCCCACTACCTGGCCTATGGCCGGGGAGAAGGCCGCCTGGCCTTCGTCAACGCCCCGCAGGCCCCGGAGGCTCCGAGTGGCGCCCCGGACCCGCTGATCGACCGCGCCTTCTACTTCGCGCAAGCGGCGACGATCGTGCCCGTCGACGCCGACGCCGCTGCCAGCTACGACCAGGCGGGCTGGCGCCGGGGCCTGAACCCCGATGCGTTCTTCGACACGAACTACTACCTTTCCCACAATCCCGACGTGCGCGCGGCGGGCATCAACCCGCTGCGCCACTACGAGGATTACGGCTGGAAGGAGGGCCGCGACCCGTCCGCCGGGTTCTCCACGGCCAAGTACTTGGCCGCCTACCCCGACGTGCGGGCGAGCGGCGCCGACCCGCTGGTGAGCTTTCTCGCCACGGGGCAGGCGCAGGGGCGGACGGCGTTCGGGGCGTGAGCGGCGCGTCACCGCCCGGGCGCACTTGGGGGTGTCCAGTCCTCGCGCAGCACCTCGGGGAGCGGCCAAGGGGCCTCCGGCGGGAAGCGCGCGATGTCGATGCCGGTTTCCCGCGCCGCCGCCAGCCGCGCGTCGCCCCAAACGTACTCGATGAAATCCGGGTTCTCCAGCTCCGGTTGCAGGCTCGGCGTCCGCTTCAAGCGCCGCAGGACCTGTTTGCGCTGCTCGCGGATCGTGTTCTGCCAGTTCCCGCTGCGAAGGATCGGCTGGTATTCCCATTTCAGCCAATGCGCCAAGAGCACTGCCATGCGGCTGGCCAGTTCGCCCGCCTCGCTCTTGCCCACGTCCTCGATCTCGTCCGCGATGTGTTCGACATCAAGCTGATCAAACAACCCGGCGCGCAGAAGACGCGCCTGCTCGACGGACCATGCCGCCACGTCCTGCGCGTAATCGACGGGATTGGGACCCGGCGCGATGCGTGCTGCCTTCCTGACGGCCATCGGTGTCACCCTTGGTGCAAGCCTTTCACGCCAACCCGTCCTGTATCGCCACGCGTCGCTCGGCTGTCGAGTGGCTCTCCCCATGCCGAGGGATGAGGGATCGGAGCCTCACCGCCGCGCATTCCGTCTTGACGCCCACTGCCCCCGGCGCTACCCCACCACCCACCGCACGGATTGCCCAGGTGGCGGAATTGGTAGACGCGCAGGTTTCAGGTACCTGTGACCGCAAGGTTGTGAAAGTTCGAGTCTTTTCCTGGGCACCACTGTGACGGTTCAATTCATGCCAAGCGGCCCCATCCACCTGCACCGGCACGACCTGCCGGACGGCCTCGGCCTCGGCCCGGTCGTCGCCGTCGATACCGAGACCATGGGCCTCAACCCGCACCGCGACCGGCTGTGCCTCGTGCAGATGTCCGCGGGCGACGGCGCCGCCCATCTGGTGCAGCTCATCCCCACGGCCCTCGGTGGGCGCGGCTACGACGCCCCGAACCTCGCCCGCCTCTTGGCCGATACGTCCGTCACCAAGCTCATGCACTTCGCCCGATTCGACGTGGCCGTGCTGCAGCAGGCGCTCGGCATCACCGTCGGCCCGACCCGCTGCACCAAGATCGCCGCCAAGCTGGTCCGCACCTTCACCGACCGCCACGGCCTCAAGGACCTGTGCCGGGAGTTGCTCGGCGTCGAGATCTCCAAGCAGCAGCAGACCTCCGACTGGGGCGCCCCCGACCTGACGGCGGAGCAGATGGCCTACGCCGCCTCCGACGTGCTGCATCTGCACGCGCTTTGGGCGCGGCTGGAGGCGCTGCTGATCCGCGAGGACCGTCTCCCCCTCGCCCAAGCCTGCTTCGATTTCCTGCCCACCCGCTGCCGCCTGGACCTGCTCGGCTATGAGGAACCTGATATCTTCGCCCATTAAGTCGCTGTTTATGTAAGATACCGGCCCTCCATCGGTCGCTTTTCATTGACCCATGCGATGCAGCCGCCCATACAGGCCGGATGTCCGCTTCCATGCACGCCGTCCTCGCCTCGCCCCCCGCCGCGCACGTTGACGTGGCCCGCGACGTGCTGGCCGCGGAGGCCGCCGGGCTGCGCGCCCTGTCCACAGCACTCGGCCCGAGCTTCGATGACGCGGTGGAGCGCCTCGCTGCCTGCGCCGGACGCGTCGTCGTTTCCGGCATGGGCAAGTCCGGCCACGTCGGGCGCAAGATCGCCTCCACCCTCGCCTCCACCGGCACCCCCGCCCTGTTCGTGCACCCGGCGGAGGCGTCGCACGGCGACCTCGGCATGATCCTGCCGGGCGACGCCGTGCTCGCCTTGTCCAACAGCGGGGAAACCGCGGAACTCGCCGACCTTGTCGCCCACGCCCGCCGATTCGGCCTGCCGCTGCTCGCCATCACCGGGCGGGCGTCCTCCGCCCTCGCCCGCGCCGCCGACATCGTGCTGCTGCTGCCCCCCGCGCCGGAAGCGTGCCCCATGGGCCTCGCCCCCACCACCAGCACGACGATGCAGATCGCCCTCGGCGACGCCCTGGCGGTGGCGCTGCTGACCCGGCGCGGCTTCACCGCGGGCGACTTCTCCGCCAATCACCCCGGCGGACGGCTCGGCGCGCAGCTCCGCCTCGTGTCCGACCTCATGCACCACGGCGACGCCGTGCCGCTGGCCGAGGCCGGGCTGCCCATGGACCGGGCGTTGATCCTGATGACCGGCAAGGGCTTCGGCTGCCTGGGCGCGCTCGATGCGGACGGGCGGCTTTCCGGCGTCTTGACCGACGGCGACCTGCGCCGCGCCATGGGGCCGGACCTCCTGGCCCGTAAGGTGGAGGACGTGATGAGCACAAACCCCCGCACCATCGGCCCCGACGCCCTCGCCGCCGACGCGCTCCGCGCGATGAACGACGGTTCGCGCCCCGTGACCAGCCTGTTCGTGCTGGACGCGGACCGGCGCCCGCTCGGCATCCTGCACGTCCATGACCTCCTGCGCGCAGGCGTCGCCTGATGGCCGCCGCCCCTCCCCTGGCGCACGGCCCGGCGGGTCGGGAGCCGACACGCCTTGTCCGCCCGGACCGCCTTTCCGCCGCCGGCTCCGCCCGCGTGCGCCAGGCACCCACGGCGTCCCGCATCGCCCGGCGGCGCATCGTCGTGACCCTCACCAAATGGCTGCTGCCGGTCGCGGCCCTGCTGCTGTTGTCGTCGGTCGCCCTGTGGCCGGAGATCGCGCGGGTGCGGGACCACGGGCGCATCGCCTTCCGCCGGGCGTTCAGCGTCGAGCCGGACAGCGGCCGGATGAAACAGGCGCGCTACCGCGGCGTGGACGAGCGGGGCCGCCCCTTCACCGTCACCGCCGATTCGGCGTTGCAGAACGGCCCCGTCCGCATCGACCTCACGGAACCCAAGGGCGACCTCGTGACCGAGAGCGGAAGCTGGGTCATGGTGGAAGCGCATGACGGCGTGTACATCCAGCGCGCTGGGCAGCTCGACCTGTCGCACGACGTGGTGCTGTACCGCGATGACGGCACGGTGATGCGGACGCAGTCCGCCGCGGTCGATGTGCGCCAGGGCGCCGCCGCCAGCAGCGAGATGACCCACGCCGAAGGCCCGTTCGGCGTGCTGGACGCCCAGGGCTTCACCCTGGTGGATAAGGGCGCCGCCATCCAGTTCCACGGCCCGGCCAAGCTCACCCTGAACGGGCACGAGTGATGCGCCGCGTCGTGCTGGCGCTGCTTCTGCTCCCCGGACCGGCTCTGGTTTCCAAACAGGCTCTGGCGCAGGCCATCGACTTCTCCAAGGGCGGTCCCATCGAGGTCACGTCCCGCGACGGCATGGAATGGCGGCAGAACGAGCAGGAGGTGATTGCCCAAGGCGCCGCCCGCGCCGTGCGCGGCGACGTGACCGTGACCGCCGACCGCCTCACCGCCCGCTACCGCCGCAA
>CAXTUQ010000387.1:0-6087 GCA_964247405.1 uncultured Acetobacteraceae bacterium | reverse complement strand
GCATCAGCGTCGTCTTGCCGCAGCCGGACGGCCCGACGATGCAGATGAAGTCCCCGCGGGCGAAGCCCAGGTCCGCCCGCTCCAGCGCCTGCACCGCCGAGGCGCCGGCCCCGTAGCGGACCGAGACCCCGGCGAACTGGACGAAGGACTCGCTCACCCGACCGCCTTGCGGATGAAGTCGGTGTTGATCGCCTTTTGGAAGGCGTCGAGACCCGGCGCGTTACGGATGCTGCGCTGCTCCACCAGGAAGTCGGCGGTGCTCTTCAGCACGCTTGCGAACTTGCCGGGCACGCCGGGGGCGCCCAGCCATTGCGGCCCGGCCTGCTGGCTGAACGGCACGAAGTCGTATTCCTTCATGTCCGCCGTGGCGACGGCCGGGGTGACGCCGGCCTCCTTCGCCACGATCACCGCGGCCTCCTCCGGCTTGTCCTGCCACATGGCCAGCGCGCGGTCATACGCCTTGAGGAAGCCTACCACGGCGTCCGGGTACTGCTGCGCGAACGCCGTGCGGACCACGATCAGGTCGGCGATGACGTAGCCGGCCTTTTCCAGCGTGTCCCAGGTCTTGTAGGGCGTGCCGCCGTTCTCAACGATCTTGCTGCGCGCCGGCGGCCAGACATAGGCGGCGTCGATCTCGCCCCGCGACCACGCCGCCTGGATCGCGGCGGGCTTCATGTCCAGCACCGTCACATCCCGCTGCGTCAGGCCGTTGGTCTTGAGGAAGCCCAGCAGGCGGAAATGGCTGGTGGAGCCGAACGGCGTTGCCACCTTCTTGCCGCGGAAGTCCGCGGGCGACTTGATGCTGGCGGCGGTGCGGACCGTCATGTCCTCGCCGGGTCCGATGTTGTCAACGATGCCGATCAGTTGGAACGGCAGGCCCTGGCTGATGCCCGCGGCGGTCGCGACGGAGCCGGTGGCCAGGCCGATGTCGCAGCTTCCGGCGGTGATCGCGGTGTTGATGTCTGCGCCGCTGCCCATCTCGGTCCAGGCGAGCTTGGCGCCGGCCCCGTCCTCGAACCAGCCCAAGCCCTTGGCGATCATCGTCGGCTTGGTCTCGGTGAAGAAGCCGATATTGACGCCGGGCGGTGCCGCAGCCCTGGCCCTGCGTGCCGCCAGCACACCGGCGCCGGCGCCGATCAGCGCGCCGCGCCGGGTGAGTCGCATACCGTTCATTGTCGATCCTTGCATGTCATTACCGTCCAGCCCAATGCACCACGCGCCGCTCGACCCACACCAGGATACGGTTGATGGCGATCCCCGCCAGCCCGATCATCGCGATCCCCGCGAACACGTAATCGGACCGCAGGAACCGCCCGGCGTCCATGATCATCCAGCCAATGCCGTTCGACCCGGCGATGATCTCGGCCGCGATCAGCGTGCCGTACACGATGCCGGCGGCGAGCCGGGCGCCGATCAGCACCTCCGGCAACGCGGACGGCAGCACGACATGGCGCAGCACCTGCCAGTCGCTGGCGCCCAGCGCGCGCGCCGCCTGCAGCCGGTCCGGCGGCACGTTGCGCACCCCGTCCCGCGCCGCCACCGCCGCCACCGGCAGCGCCGCGAGGAACAGCATGGTGATCTTGCTGGTTTCCCCGATGCCGAGCCAGACGATCAGCAGCACGAGGTAGGCAAGCTGCGGCAACGGCCGCAGGAACTCGATGAACGGCGACGCCGCCGCGTCGAGCCGCGGCGCGTAACCCATGCCGAGACCCAGGAGGGTGCCCACGACGGCGCCGGTCAGGAACCCTGCCCCGACCCGCAGCAGGCTCATGCCCATGTGCTCAAGGATCGTGCGGCCTTTGTAGCCCTCCTGCACCAGCTCGGTCAGCCCGTCCCACAGGTCGAGCGGCCCCGGCAGGAACAGGTCCCGCACCAGCCCGCCGCTGGTCACGCCGATCCACAGCGCCAGCAGCAGCGCGGCGCTCAGGCCGGTGATGGTCCAGGACGGCAACGGCCGCGGCGTCAGTCGCGTGCGGCGCATCAGTCGCGCCCGCGCCAATGCACCAGCCGCCGGTCCAGCACCCGCATCATCCACGCGAGCGTCACGCCCAGCCCGCCCAGCACCAGGATGCACAGCACGATCACGTCGTTGCGCAGGAACTGGCTGGCGGAAATGACCATCCAGCCCAGCCCGTCCGTCGCAGCCAGAAGCTCCGCCGACACCACGGTGGAGAACGCCGCCGCCAGCGCCACCTGCAGCCCCGTCAGCACCATCGGCGCCGCGGACGGCAGCACGACGTGGCGGAACACCTGGGCCGGGCTGGCGCCCATGGCGCGGGCCACCTGGATGCGCTGCTGCTTCACCCCGCGGACGCCCGCGGCGCTCGCGGCCACGATGATGGGGAAGGCGGTCAGGAACAGCAGGGCGGCCTTGGACGAGTTGCCGGTGCCGAGCCACAGGATCAGCAGGATCATGTAGGACAGCGGCGGCAGCGGGCGCATGAACTGCACGATCCAGTCGAGCGCCGCCGAGGCCACGCGGTTGACCCCCATCCATAGCCCCAGCGGCACGCCGAACAGCGCCGCCAGCCCGAACCCGGCGCCGAGCCGCCCCAGCGTGGACAGCGCGTTGCCCCACAGCGTGGTGCCGCGATACCCGTCCCGCAGGATTTCCACGGCCGCGTCCCAAACATCCGCCGGCGAGGGCAGCAGCTCGCGCGACACGGCCCCGCTCGCCGCGATGGCCCACCAGGCCAACACCATGCCCGCCACCGACGCCGCGCCGAACGCCGGGGCCGGCAGGCGGAGCCGCCAACGCGCCGGGATCGGACCCGGCGGTGCCGCAACCGCAATCCCGTCCGCCTGCCTGCCGACTGCGCTCATGACCATGACCGGCTATCCTGCAATGCCTGTGCCATCCGATGCGAACAGCGCGCCTGCTTACTTCGCCGCGCCGTTCAAGCACAAGGCTGCGTGCCGCCGTCCTACGCCATCGAGCTGGGCCGGTAGAATGGCTGGTGCTCCGCCGGGTCCATGTAGCCGGCGTAGAACCGCTTGATATGCGGCAGCAGTGCCTTCGACAGCTTGCGCCGCTGCACCTCGTCGTCGGACAATGCGTGGGCCAGGTCGTCGTGTAGCGCCTTGAGCGCCGCCGCCTGGTCCACCCGGGTGAAGCGCCCGTCGGCGTAGATCGTCTCGCCGCCGCACATCACGTGCCGCACGCCGCCCGTCTTCGCCCGCTGGATCACCGCGTCGAGCACCGGCGTTTCCTCGTCCAAGTAGGGGTAGCTGATCTGCTGCCAGTCCAGCAGCACCAGGTCCGCCGCCGTGCCGGCCTCCAGCGTACCCAACTGATCCCCGAACGCCGTGGTTCGCGCCCCGCCCACCGTCGCCATGGTCAGCACTTGGTCCATCGTGGGCACGTCGTCGTCCATGCCGGGCACGCGGTGCGCGCGCAGCACCAGGCGCATCTCCTGCAGCATGTCACGGTCGTCGTTGATCCCGGCCTCGTCCAGCCCGATGGCGACGTTCACGCCCGCTTGCGCGAACCGGTTCAGCGGCGCGACGCCCGAGCGCAGCCGGAAGTTGGAGCTGCAATTGTGGCAGATGCAGGCGCCGGTTTCCGCCACCCGGGCGATGTCGCGCTCGTTCAGCCAAACGCCGTGGCCCAGCGTCATGCGCTTGTTCATCAGCCCGAACCGGTCGAGGTATTCGACCGCTGTGCCGCCGCCCCGGCGCTTCGCGTACTCCTTCTGGTACGCCGTCTCGACCAGGTGCATGTGCAGCGGCACGTCGTAACGCTCGGACGCCTCCGCCAGCCGGGTCAGCGCCGCGTCGCTGCACCAGTGCAGGTTCGCCGGGGCCAACTGGATGCGCACCCGGTCACGGCCGGCGTGCGCCTCGCGCATGGACGCGAACATGTCCATGGCGCCGTCGAGCGTCAGCCGGAACCGGTCGAACCAAGCCTGCATCGGCCCGCGCAGTTCCGGCGGCAAGGAGGCGACCAGCTCCGCGTCGTCCTGGTAGGCCAGCCGGTTCTGGTCGCGCACCGCGTAGCAGTAGGACACGCGCATGCCGATGTCCTCGTAGGCGCGCACGACATCGTTGGCGCGCGCCTGCACCTCCTCCGGCGTGCCCGGCAGCCAGCCATGGATGTGCTGCACGGTGATGATGCCCGACCCCACCATCTCGAACGCCGAGTACAGCGTGTCGAGGTACAGGTTGAGGTTGCGCGCCACCATCCGCGTCACGAACCACAGCTCAAGCGGCATGTCGGGCGAGCCGAGCTGCACCGGCGTCAGCCCGACATGGTGGTGCCCGTTCACGAAGCCCGGCAGCAGGATTTCGGCGCCGGTGCCGACGACTGGGGTGTCGGGGTACTGGCGGTGCAGCGCCTCGAACGTGCCGACCGCGGCGATCACGCCATCCTCCTGCAGCACGGCGCCGTCCGGCACCGTCTCGACGTGGGTGCGGCCCGTCTTGGGCAACAGGGCGGCGCGGCTGCGGATCAGCGTCGTGGCCATGAGCGAAACTCCGGAAATCAGGCGGGAAGGGCTTCCTGCTCGGCGAAGGCGCGGTCCACCTCGTCCTGCAGCAGCCCGGTGAGCTGGCGGCGCAGCGCCTCGGCCGCCGGGCTGAACGGGTCGCGCGGGCGCGGCGTCTCGATGGGCACCACGGCCTTGATCCGCCCGGGCCGCGAGGTGAACACCACGACCCGGTCGGCCAGCGCCCCCGCCTCGTCGATGTGGTGGGTGACGAACAGCACGGAGGCGCCCGACGCGCGCCACACCTCCAGCAGGAAGTCCTGCATCTTGCTCCGCGTCTGCACGTCGAGCGCGGCGAACGGCTCGTCCATCAGCAGCACCTTGGGCCGCATCGCCAAGGCGCGCGCCACCGCCACACGCTGCCGCATCCCGCCCGACAGCTCGTCCGGCCGCTTGTCGATGGCCTCCGCGAGCCCCACCCGGGCCAGCGCCTCCTGCGCCGCCGCGCGCCGCGCGTCGGGCGCGTCGCCGCGGATCGACAACCCGAACGCCACGTTCTGCCCCACGGAGAGCCAAGGGAACAGCGAGGTTTCCTGGAAGATCAGGCTGCGGTCCGGCGACGGCGTTTCCACCCGGGCGCCGAACGACCGAAGCTCGCCCGCTGTCACGTCCTGCAGCCCGGCGATCAGGTACAGCAGCGTGCTCTTGCCGCATCCGGACGGCCCGAGCAGCACGACGAACTCGCCGGGTGCGATGTCGAGGTCGATGGCCCGCAGCGCCTCATGCGCGCGGGGCGTGCCGGGCACCCAAACCTTGCTGACGCCGCGGCAGGAAACGGCGTTAAAGGCCACGCAGCGCCTCCGACCCCTGCGGCACCCAATAGAGCAGCCGGTTCTGCAGCAGGCGCAGCGCGAAATCGAAGGAGAACCCCAGCACGCCGATCAGCGCGATGGTGAAGAACACCAAGGATGGGTTGAAGGTGTTGCGCGCCAGCATGATCACCTGGCCCAGCCCGTAGCCCACGCCGGTGGTTTCGGCGATCAGCACCGCCATCCAGGCGGCGAACAGGTTCATCCGCAGCACCAGCAGCATCCCCGGCAGGATCGCCGGCACGATCACCCGGGCGTAGATCTGCCGTTTGCTCGCCCCCATGGTGCGGGCGACGTTGACAAAATTGCGGTTCACCCCGTCGATCTGCGCGATGGTGGACAGCGTCATGTGGAACAGCAATGCAACGACGACCATGAACACCGCCGGGCGGTTGCCGATGCCGAACATGAAGATCGCCACCGGCAGCCAGGCGATGGGCGACACCGGCGCCAGCAGGGTGATGGTCGGCAAGGTCAGCCGCTCAAACAGCAGGAAGTAGCGGATGGCAACGCCGAGCGTGACCGACAGCACGGAGGCGATCACCAGGCCGCTCAATACCCGTCCGATGGTGGCCCCGGCCGTATAGACCACGGCCAGCGCCGGCGGCGGCCCGGCGTCCATGCCCGCGCCGACCTGCCAGCGGCTGATGGTGTTGAAGTACTTGGCCTGGCCCGCGATGCTGCCCAGGAAAACGTGCGGCGGGGGCAGCAGCCGCGGGTCGGCCCAGCCAATTGCCCACAGCACCTCCCAGATGGCGCAGAACATGCCGATGCTGACGAACGCCCATCCCACC
>CAXTUQ010000386.1:0-6109 GCA_964247405.1 uncultured Acetobacteraceae bacterium | reverse complement strand
CGCCTGGCCCAACCCGGCCAACGCCACCCGGCAGCGCATCGACGGCCGCGCAGCGCAGCCGGGTGGCGTTGGCCGGGTTGGGCCAGGCGGGCGTGTGCAGCACGACGCGGTCCCCCGCGCGCACGATGGCGGCAAGCGCCACGCTGACCGCGGTCATGCCCGACGCCGTGACCTGGATGCGGTCCTCCGTGACCGGGCGGGCGTGCAGGCGGGTCAGCATGTCCGCCAGCGCGTGGCGCAGCGCTAGGACGCCGCGCACGTCGGAGTATAGCGCGTCGCCGCGGGCCAGCGCCGCCGTTGCCGCGGCGACGGCGCCCGCCGGGCCGGGCCGGTCGCTTTCGCCGAAGCACAGGAACTCCGTGTCCGGCCGCGCATAGGCGGCCCGCGCGACGGCGACAATGCGCGACGGCATGAGGGTGGCAATGTCCATGCCCGTCCCTACGCGATCCCTGCGGACGCGGCTAGGCCATCAGGGAGCGGAGCTTGGCGGCCATCGCGTCCGGCGCCGTCTCGTGCGTGAAGTTGGCGACGAAACGGCCGCGCGGGTCCATCACGTAGATGATGCTGCTGTGGTCCATGTCGTAGTCGCCGCCGGGCTTGGGGTGCTTGGCGTAATACACCCGGTAGGCCTTCGCCGCCGCCGCGACCTGCTCCGGCGTGCCGCTCAGCCCGGTGATGGGCGCGTCGAAGGCGGACACGTAGTCGCGCATCACGTCCGGGGTGTCGCGTTCCGGGTCCACCGTGATGAACAGCACGGCAACCTTGCGCTTCGCTTCCGGCCCCAGGCTGTCCAGCGCGTTCGCCATGTCCTGCAGTGCCGTCGGGCAAGCGTCAGGGCAGTGGGTGTAGCCGAAATAGACCAGCATCCAACGGCCGCGGAAGTCTGCATCCGTGACCTCCCGCCCGTCCGCTGCGCGCAGCCGGAACGGGCCGCCGATCTGCGCCACCCCCTCGTCCTCCCGATGCAGCGCCGTCCAGCCGGCCGCGCCCAGCAGCCCGGCCCCGAGCAAGCCCGCCGGGGCGAGCAGCAGCAGCCGGCGCCGCCCGGTCAACGCGCGTGCTCCATGCCCGGTCCCTGCGCGCCAACCGGCGCGACCCGCACCTGGAGATCAAGCGGCGGCGCGTGCTCGAAGCGGAGCTGCACCGGGATCACCTGCCCGGCCACCAGGGGCTTTTGCAATCCCACCATCATGATATGCAAGCCGCCCGGCGTCAGCGCCACCGCCTGCCCAGCCGGCAGCTTCAGCCCGTTTGTCAGCTCCCGCATCTTCATCACGTTGCCGTCCATCGTCATCTCGTGCACCTCCGCGTGCCCGGCGGCGGGGCTGCTGGCGCCCAGCAGGCGGTCATCGACAGGGCTGATGAGGGTGACATAAACGCCGCCCACGGTTTGACGCGGGGCGGTGGCGCGCGCCCAGGGCTGCTCCGCACGCATGGTGGAAGGCTGGGCGGCGGCCGGTTGGGCGGCAGCGTGCACGGCAAAGGGCGCAAGCAAGCCCAGCGCGAGGATGGGGCGGCGCATCGGGTCACTCTCCTGTGCAGGGAACAGCCCCGCGGTGCCCGTGAGATAGCACGGGAGGCCGCCATTGCACCTCCTCAAGATCGCGAAACGAAACGATATGGGCTGTCGCTCGCCAGCAGCGGGTCGAGCGCCAGGCGGTGCTCAAGCGGCGGGAAGGCTCGGCTGCGGCAATTCTGGCGGTCGCACAGCCGGCAGGACAGCCCGATGCCGACCGCGGCGCGCTCCAGGCTGATGCCGTCCGCGTAGGCCAGTGCGTCTGCGTGCTCTACGGCGCAGCCCATGGCGATGACATGGGTGGGCGGCGGCTCGCCCCAGGCGGAGGCGCGGCCAACCACGCAGCGGGCGAAGCACAGGAAGGTCGCGCCGTCCGGCAACTGCGCGACCTGCACGTGCACCTGGCCCGGCGCGGCGAAGGCGGCGTGCACCACCCAGCGCGGGCAGGACCCGCCGTAGCGCGCGAACGGGAAGCCGGCGGCGGAGAAGCGCTTGCTGACGTTGCCCGCCGGGTCCACGCGGAGGAAGAAGAACGGCACCCCGCGGCTGCCCGACCGTTGCAGCGACGACAGCCGGTGGCATGCCTGCTCGAAGCTCACGCCGAACCGGGCGGCGAGCGCGTCCACATCGTGGCGCAGCTCCATCGCGGCGGCCCGCACCGACTCGTAACGCATGAGCAGTGCCGCGGCGGTGTAGTTGAGCAGGGCCAGGCGGATCACCGACCCGGCCTCCGGCGTGCTCGGCGCGATGGCCGCGACTTGCGCCTCCACCGCGTCCCGCGCTTCCAGCAGCGCCAGTTGAAACGCCAGATGGAAGCCCCGGCTTTCCCGGGGAAGCTGCTCCGACAGCACCAGGCTGCGGGCGGCCGGATCGTAGCGGCGGAGCGCGCCGTCCGTGGGCGCGACCTGGATGTGCAGGCCGTGCTCCCGGCGCAGGCGCTCGGCGATGGCGTGGTTCAGCTCGGACGGCTCGGGCGGCAGGGACGCGCCGACCGACTCGGCCGCCGATTCGAGATCGGGGAAGTGGTTGGCGCGTTCGTGGAAGGCGTCGCGCGCTTCCTCGTGCGGCAGCAGCAAGCGGCGGCCGGACGGCAAGGCGATGCCGCTGCTGTCCTCCCGCGCCACCCGCCAGGCGCGGTACAGCGCGAGCACGGCCCGCCCGGCGGCCGGGCTGCTGCCCGCCAGCGCCGCAACCTCCGACTCGGGCACCGGCTGGTCCAGCAGCACGTCGGCGAACACCTCGCGCAGCCCGGCCTCAAGCTGCCGCTCCTGCGCGCCGGACAGGGTGGCAAGGTCCACGTGCAGGGTTTCGGCCAGCTTGATGAGCAGGCTCGCGGTGATGGCGCGCTGCTCGTGCTCGATCAGGTTCAGGTAGCTGGCGGAGATGCCGAGCCGCACCGCCAGCGCCTGCTGCGTCATGGATTGCTCCTGGCGCAAGCGGCGGACGGTGCGGCCGATCATGGGTGCAGCCATTTACAACCTTTACGAATTTACGGACCGTATGAACAATTCAGCGACTCTGTTGCCTGCTCCGCGATAGATTGGGGGTTGGCCTTCGCAGGTGCAATGTCAATAATTCACGAATAGCCAATAGGAGACGACGATGCACCCGACCCTGAACTACGCGCCCGATGGCATGTCCGGCGGCCCCGCCCCGATGCCGCACCAGGACCCCGAACGCTTCGCCGGGATCAAGCGGGACTACACGCCGGCCGAGGTCGCCAAGCTGTCCGGCAGCTTCCGGATCAAGCACACGCTGGCCGAGATGGGCGCGAACCGCCTGTGGCACCTGCTGAAGACCGAGCCGTACGTGAACACGCTGGGCGCGCTGACCGGCAACCAGGCGATGCAGCAGGTGCGCGCCGGGCTGAAGGCGATCTACCTGTCCGGCTGGCAGGTGGCGGCGGACGCCAACACGTCGAACGAGATGTATCCGGACCAGTCGTTGTACGCGGTGAACTCGGTGCCGCAGGTGGTGAAGAAGATCAACGCCTCCCTTCGCCGCTGCGACCAGATCGCCCGGCTGGAGGGCGACGACGCGATGCATTGGATGGCGCCCATCGTCGCCGATGCGGAAGCCGGGTTCGGCGGCGCGCTGAATGCGTTCGAGCTGATGCGCGCCATGATCGAGGCCGGCGCCGCGGGCGTACACTTCGAGGACCAGTTGGCCTCTGAGAAGAAGTGCGGCCATCTGGGCGGCAAGGTGCTGATCCCCATCAGCCAGCACATCCGCACGCTGAACGCCGCCCGCCTCGCCGCCGACGTGGAGGGCGTGCCGACCGTGCTGCTGTGCCGCACCGACGCGCACTCCGCGCAGCTGCTGACAGCCGACGTGGATGAGCGCGACCGCCCGTTCCTCACGGGCGCCCGCACGCCGGAGGGCTTCCACCGCATCAAGCCCGGCGTCGGCGTCGATTACGCCATCGCCCGCGGCCTGGCCTTCGCGCCCTACGCCGACCTGCTGTGGTGGGAAACCAGCGAGCCGAACCTGGCCGAGGCGCAGCGCTTCGCCGCGGCGATTCACGCGCAGTTCCCGGGCAAGATGCTGGCCTACAACTGCTCGCCCTCCTTCAACTGGGCGAAGAAGCTGGAAGCGGAGCAGATCGCCGACTTCCAGCAGGCCATCGGCGCGATGGGCTACAAGTTCCAGTTCGTGACGCTGGCCGGGTTCCACAGCCTGAACCTGTCGATGTTCAAGCTGGCCCGCGGCTACAAGGAGCGCGGCATGGCGGCGTATTCGGAGCTGCAGCAGGCGGAATTCGCCTCGGAGGCGGAGGGCTACACCGCGACCCGGCACCAGCGCGAGGTCGGCACCGGCTGGTTCGACGCCGTGGCCGTCACCGCGTCCGGCGGCAAGTCAAGCACGACCGCCATGGCCGGCAGCACGGAAACCGAGCAGTTCCACGATAACCCGCCGGCGCTGGACATGGACCACGAGCCGATGGAGGGGGGCGGCATGGCCGCGCATCACGACCATGACGACGGCCTGGTGCACAGCCATGCCTGGGCGGTGTCCGCGCCCGACCGCTGATCTCCCCTTCCCGCCGCGGGCTTACGGCCCGCGGTGGCCTACGCCGTACCGGGAGCAGCCTCCTGCTCCCCCATCCCGGCCTTCGCCTCCTCGATCAGCCGTGCCTCATGCCGGCGCACGAAGCGCACCGACAGCACCACGACGACCAGCGCCACGGCGCCGAGCGCGATGCCCAATGGTCCGGCCAGCCGGTGCACCTGATCGCCCAGGAAATAAGCGCCGAAACCGTAAAGGCAGGTCCAGAACACGCCGCCCAAAGTGTTCCAAACCAGGAACCGCCCCCAAGGCATATGGCTCGCCCCGGCCAGCACGGCGGCGAAGGTACGCAGGAACGCGACGAAGCGCCCGAAGAACACCACCTTGCCGCCGTGGCGCAGGAACAGGAACCGCCCCAGGTGCTGCCGGTCCAGGGTCAGGCCGATCTTCGGGCCGTAGCGCGCCAGCACCGGCGGACCGATCTCCCGCCCGATCAGGTACCCTACGTTGTCCCCCAGCACCGCGCCGAGCGCCGAGGCCGCAATCACGTGCTCGATGGTGATATTGCCGGTCGTGGCAGCATACAGCGCCGCGGCGATCAGCAGGCTCTCGCCCGGCAGCGGCAGGCCCATGCTTTCGAAGAAGATGACGGTGCCGACCACCCAGAAGCCATGGTGCTGGACCAGGCCGGTCCAATCCAAACCGAACAAATTGCTATTCCCCCCGCCAACGCCGCCACCCGGCGGCGCGCAACTCGCACGCCGGACACGCGCCGCAGCCCCAACCCCAATCGTGCTGGTGGGTTCGGTCCCCGAGGTAACAGCTATGCGTGTGCTCCACCGTGAGCGCCACGATGCCCAAGCGGTCCGCCAGCGCCCAGGTTTCGGCCTTGTCCAGCCACATGAGCGGCGTTTCCAGCACGAAGCGGCGCTGCGTGCCGAGGTTGAGCGCAAGCTGCATCGCCTTGACCGTGTCGTCGCGGCAGTCCGGGTAGCCGCTGTAGTCCGTTTCGCACATGCCGCCCACAATGCGGCGCAGGCCGCGGCGGTAGGCAAGTGCGGCGGCGTAGGCCAGGAACAGCAGGTTGCGGCCGGGCACGAAGGTGTTGGGCAGGCCCTCCTCCCCCATCGCGATGGCGGCGTCGGAGGTGAGCGCCGTGTGTCCCAGGGCGTCGAACGACGGCGCGAGGTCGATGACCACGTCTGGACCAAGACGCGCCCTCCAACGCCCGGCAAGCGCCTCGCGCACGGGTCCGCGGCATTCAAGCTCGACGGCATGGCGCTGGCCGTAGGCGAAGCCGACCGTTTCGACCCGCGTGAACCGCTCCAGCGCCCAGGCCAGGCACGCCGTGCTGTCCTGCCCGCCGCTGAACAGCACCAGCGCGCCGTCCTCCATCTCCGTCCCCATGGTTTTCCGCGCCCGCCCAACCCAATTGCGTCTTTATGGACTTGGATTTCACCGAAGACGAGATCAGCCGCTATTCCCGCCATATCCTGCTGGCGGAGGTGGGCGGCGTGGGGCAGGCGAAGCTGCGCGCCGCCCGGGTGCTGGTGATCGGCGCCGGCGGCCTCGGCAGCCCGCTGGCGC
>CAXTUQ010000385.1:0-6113 GCA_964247405.1 uncultured Acetobacteraceae bacterium | reverse complement strand
AGGCCAGCACCGCGCAGCCCTGCGGCGGCCGCTCCGCCGTCACCGCGTCGTCCCGGTCGTCCAGCAGCGCCAGCGCGTCGGCCAGCACCGGCAGCGGGTCGTCGCCCACCTGGTGCAGCACGGGCCACGGCAGCGCCGGCGGCTCGTCGAGCGGGGCCTCCACCAGGTCCAGCAGGGCGGCGCCCCGCGCGCCCGCGGCGCGCATGACCGCAAGGAGGCTGGCCTCGATCATGCGCGGCGCGGTCAGCTCCTGCCGCATCTGGTCCAGGGTGTGGTCCAGCACGTCGGCGCGGCGCAGGGCGGCGGCGGCGAGGAGGTCGCGCTGTTCCTGCGCGGTCACGTCCAGGCCCACGCCGCGCGTGCCGATCCGCCCGCCCGCCGGGTCGAGCATCGGCAGGGAGGTGATCGAAAGGCACGCGGCCTCCCCGGACGCGGCGCGCAGCCAGACCCGGCGGTTCCGCGCGGGCGTCGCGAAGCGGAAGCGGTCCAGCGCCGCCTCCTCCGTCTCGATCAGCAGGGCGTCGGCGGCGTCGCCGTGCAGCCTGGCCGCGGGCCAGCCCAGCACGCGGTCCGGCGCCATGAAGGTGATGCGGCCCTCAAGATCGGTCTCAAACAGCAGGTCGGCGGCGAGCAGGCCGAACTCCCGCCAGCGTTCCCGGCTGCCGGGCAGGCTGGCACCCGGCGATCCCATCCGCGCCGCGCCGGCATCCGTAGCCGTTGTCATGCTTTCCATGCCCGCACCTTGCCCGCC
The DNA here is from genome assembly GCA_964247405.1 of uncultured Acetobacteraceae bacterium. Taxonomy (GTDB): domain Bacteria; phylum Pseudomonadota; class Alphaproteobacteria; order Acetobacterales; family Acetobacteraceae; genus CAHJXG01. Next base: position 5,362 of record CAXTUQ010000385.1, on the reverse strand, counting down.
CAACCATTCGTTGATTAATCGTATCATACTTCGCGCCGCCGGGCGAAGGGGTTGCGGTGAATTGACACCGGCGGGCCGGCTGCGCATGGTCCGCGCGTGCCAACCGGAAGCCGCAACGCATGTCCCTGACCAGCCTTCGCCCGGAGATCGAGCAGCTTTGGGAGCAACGCGACACCCTGTCCGCCCAGACCGCCGGCCCGGCGCGGCGCGCGGTGGAGGAGGCGCTGGCGGCGCTCGACACGGGCGCGCTGCGCGTCGCCGAGCCGGGGCCGCAGGGCTGGGTGGTGCACCAATGGCTGAAAAAGGCGGTGCTGCTGTCGTTCCGGCTCAACGAGTCCGTGCCGATGCCGAGCACCGGGGCGCCAGGCTTCGACAAGGTGCGGCTCAAGACGGAGGGCTGGGGGGAGAACCAGTTCGGCGCGGCGGGCTTCCGCGTCGTGCCGGGCGCCATCGTGCGGCACAGCGCCTATGTCGCGCCGGGCGTCGTGCTGATGCCGAGCTTTGTCAATGTCGGCGCGTATGTGGACCGCGGCACCATGATCGACACCTGGGTGACAGTCGGGAGCTGCGCGCAGGTCGGGCGGAACTGCCACCTGAGCGGCGGCGTCGGCCTTGGCGGCGTGCTGGAGCCGTTGCAGGCCAATCCCACGATCATCGAGGACGACTGCTTCATCGGCGCGCGGTCGGAGGTGGTGGAGGGCGGGGTCGGGGAGCGCGGCAGCGTGCTGTCCATGGGCGGGTTCATCCGCGCGTCGACCAAGATCGTGGACCGCGCGACCGGCGAGGTGTTCGTGGGCCGGGTGCCGGCATACTCGGTGGTGGTGCCGGGCACGCTGCCGGGCCGGCCGATGGCGAACGGGGAGCCGGGGCCGTCGCTGACCTGCGCCGTGATCGTGAAGCGGGTGGACGAGCGGACGCGGGCCAAGACCTCGATCAACGACCTGTTGCGGGATTGACCGACCCGCTTCCGCTGGCGCAGGCGCTGATCCGCTGCGCGTCCGTGACCCCGGCGGACGGCGGCGTGCAGGACGTGCTGGCGGCGGAATTGGAGCGGCTGGGGTTCCGGGTGTGGCGGCTGCCGTTCGGCACGACGCCCAACCTGTTCGCGCGGCGGGGGACGGCGGGGCCGCACTTCTGTTTCGCCGGGCACACGGACGTGGTGCCGGAGGGCAGCGGCTGGGACGGCGAGCCGTTCGGGGGCGAGGTTCGGGACGGGGTGCTGCATGGGCGCGGCGCTTGCGACATGAAGGGCGCGATTGCCGCCTTCGTCGCGGCGGCGGCGGACCATGAAGGGTCGGGGTCCATCAGCCTGCTGATCACCGGGGACGAGGAAGGGCCGGCGACGGACGGGACGGTGCGCGTCTTGGGCTGGATGGCGGAGCACGGCCACATCCCGGACTTCTGCCTGGTGGGGGAGCCGACCAACCCTGTGCGGCTCGGCGAGGTCATCAAGATCGGGCGGCGCGGCAGCCTGAACGCCCACATCACCGTGCACGGCACCCAGGGCCACGCCGCCTACCCGCAGCGGGCGGACAACCCGGTGCATCGGCTGGTGCGCGCCTTGTCGGCGCTGACGGCGGCGCCGCTCGACGCGGGGACCGAGTGGTTCGAGCCGTCCTCCCTGCAAGTCACCAGCGTCGATGTCGGCAACCCCGCGGCCAACGTGATCCCCGGGCGCGCGTCCGCCCGGCTCAACATCCGGTTCAACGACCGGCACACCGGAGCTGGGCTGGAGGCCTGGCTGCGCGCGGCCTTGGCGCAGCACGCGGAGCGGCTCGACTTGGACGTGGCGGTGAGCGGGGAAGCGTTCCTGACGGCGCCGGGTCCCATGGTGGACCGGCTGGCGGCGGCGGTCGCGGGTGCGACCGGGGTCGCGCCGCGGCTGGACACCGGGGGCGGCACGTCGGACGCACGGTTCATCGCCCGGCACTGCCCGGTGGCGGAGTTCGGCCTGGTCGGCGCCACCATGCATCAGGCGAACGAGCGGGTGCCGGTGGGGGAGTTGCGGGACCTCGCCCGGATCTACGGCGCCGTGCTGGCGGCGTTGGCGTGACGCCGAAGCCGGGGGCGCCGGTGCTGCGCCCGCTGCGGGGCATGTTGCGGCTGGCGCGGGGCCGGGTGGACGGGCTGGCGGAGTTCGGCGACACGGCGCAGGCGTTCCTGTCGAGCCTCGCGCCGCTGCTGGCGTTCCCCATCGTGGGCGCGCTGCTGCTGCTCCTGTCGGACGGGCCGGTGAAGGCGCTGGCGACCTTGCTGGTGACGCTGGTGGTGCAGCTTGCCCCGGCGGTGCTGTCACACGCGCTGGCCCGCTTCTGGGGACGGGAAAACGCGTGGATGCGCTACGCCACCGCGTTCAACTGGTGCCAATGGGCGCTCCCGCTCGCCGCCCTGGCGCTCTTGGTCGTGCTGCAGGCGGGGATGCAGTTCGGCTTGCCGGAGGACGTGGCGGACGCGGCGCTGCTGGCGGGGCTGGGCGCTTACGGGCTGTGGCTGAACTGGCTGCTGGCCCGGCACGGGCTGGAACTGTCGCGCGGGCGGGCGGCGCTGCTGGTGGCGGCGACCAACCTCGGCACGGTGCTGCTGGTGGCCGGGCCGGGGATGGTCGCGCGGGCGCTGGCTACTTGACGGTTTGGATGACCTCGAAGCCCTCGAACTCGGGATGGCCGATGTAGAGCGGGGCGTCGCCGCGGTTCACGCTGCCGGCGTCGCGGTGGGCGGCGCGGAAGGCGTCCGACTTGGTCCAGCCCTCGAAGGAGGCAAAGTCCGACCAGATCGTATGGCTGGAATACAGCACATGGTCGTCGCGCTGCGGGCCGCGCAGCAGGTGGAACTCGACGAAGCCGGGCACGCCGTTCAGGAAGGAATCGCGGCTTGTCCAAAGGTGCTCGAACGCGGCCTCCGAGCCGGGGGCGACCTTGAAGCGGTTCATGGCGATATACATGCGGTGCGGTCCTGTGCGATGGGGGTGCGGGCTATAAGTTTGGGGCGGCGCGGGCGGGCGGCAAGCGCGGGCCGGCGGGGATTGAGTGGCCGGGCGCAGGGCTGCCGGTGTTCAGGCCGTTCCGTGTCGAGGGCAGCAATGCGACCGGACCATCTCCACCAGGTCGGGGAAGGCGGCGGCAGGCGTGGCGACGGCTTGCACGAAGCGCTTCATGGCAAAAAGCCCGGGTAATCCCGTAGGCGGAATGTTCTAGGCGTGTGAACCGTTTCTGCTACACTGCTTGCGCAAAGGGGGTTGGCAGCCGGCGCGGACGGAGGGCGTGGGTGTGAGCGGATCGGTCAGCGAATTCCAGCAAGCGGTGGCCCTGGCCTATGCGAACGAGCTGAACCGGCAGCCGGACGCGGATGGATTGGCGGCCTATACGGGTCTGCTGCTCGCGGGCGTGCCTTTGAGCCAGGTGCAGCTCAGCATCGCCCAATCCGCGGAGGCGCAGGCGGACATCAATGGCCTTTACCTCGACACCCTTGGCCGGCCCGTTGACCCGACCGGCCTGGCGGCGTCCACGCAGGCGCTGGCCATGGGGGCGTCGCTGGCGCAGCTGGGTGCCAACCTCGCCAACTCGCCGGAAGGGCAAGGGGCTATAGGGGGCGTGTACAAGGCGGTGCTGGACCGTCCGGCCGACGCAGGCGGCCTTCTGCTCTACACGCGCGCCGTGGCGGCCGGGGCGTCGCTGGTGCAGGTGCGAGCGGACCTGGCAAGCTCGCCCGAAGCCGCAAGCGTCGTGGCCCAGGCGTTTCAGTTCTACCTGGAGCGCGCCCCAACCCCCCAGGAAGCGAGGTTCTACACCGCGGCCCTCGGGAGCGGCGCCAGCTACGGCCTGATCGAGTCCGGCCTCATCTCCTCGCCCGAGAATGCCCAGGCGATCCAAGGCTTGTATCAGCAATACCTTGGCCGGGCCGCCTCGCCCGACGAGGTGCAAGGGATACGCCGCATGCTGTCCGGCGGCGGCACCCTCGATGCCCAGCGGCCCACCTTGGACGCGCAGGGACGGCTGCAAGCGTCAACCGTGCCGGACCAGACGGCGGCGCTCACGGCGGCCTATGAGGACACGTTCGGGCACGCGCCGGCCGATGCGCCGAACATGAATGCATCCACCATCCCGACGCTGCAGGACGAACTGGCGCTGGGCCGCCCGTTTGCCGAGGTGCGGCAAGTGACGGACTTTCGGCAACCGGTCCCCAGCGGTTTCAGCGACACCTATGGCTATGCCGTGCCGGCGCAGTATTCGGACGATGGCTACTCCCTGTTCCTGGGCCAGGAAAGCAGCACGTCTCACCCGTCCGCCAGCGATGCGGCCGGAGCGGTGCCGCTCGCGGTCACGGGACCCGGCGCGACTGGGCCGGACACCATCTCCCTCACCGTCGCCCAAGTCCTGACCGCGCCGCTGACCTTCAGCGCGTCCCTCGATGGCCGCTCCTTGGGCCAGGCGACGCTCCCGGCCGCGAGCAGCTTCGGCGCGACATCCGCGGGCATCGTGAGCTTCAGCGGCGATTTTGCGGCTGGGCGGGAACTGGACCTTACGTTCGGCGCGATCCCGCTCGATGCGCTGCATGTCGTGTCCGGCACGCTCGATGGGCGTCCGTTTCTGCTGGCGGGCGCCGCCAATGGCGCCAGCACCGCGATTGCCTTGTTCCCCCATGCGAGCAACGCCGGAGTTATGCAGACCGACACCTTCCCGTTCTCGTAGCCTTCTCTGCTTGGTTTAGGCTGCTCGGCCCGGGGCCGCATCGCGGCCTGCGGTGCTGGCGTGCAGGCAGGACGATGCACTGACTGCGCGGCAGGCGGGTCGTCAAGCCTCCAGCAAGCCAAGGCAGATCGGGCCATGGCCCGGGCGGCAATCCGGCAATCCCACAGCGGAACTGCCTAGCCGCCCGCTTCCGGCACCGGGACGTTGAAGCCGTTGAGGGCGACGGAAACCATGCAGTACAGGCCGACCAGGTGCACAAGCTCGGCCACGCCATGCGCGCCGAACTCGGCCGCGGCGAGTTGGTAGTTCAGCTCCGGCAGCACGCCGCCGCGCACCAGGGCGGCGGCCGTGTCGTAGGCGATGGCCAGGTCCCGCGGCAGGTCGGCGGGGCGCTGCCCGGCGACAACCGTGCCGATGGTTTCGTCCGACAGGCCGTCCTGCTGGGCCACGGCCACATGGGCGTAGATCTCGTAGCCCGCATGGAAATGCGCGCCGGTGACGAGGATGGCGATCTGCCGGACCGGGTCGGGCAGGGTGGACACGGCCGACAGCGCCTTCGTCAGCTCCCACACCGCGCGGCCGACCCGGGGTTCGTGCAGCCAGGGGTTCCACGGCCCCATCAGCGCGCCGTCCTCCCGCTGGGTCGCGAAGCCGCGGAAGCCCTTCTCGATGCC
>CAXTUQ010000384.1:0-6125 GCA_964247405.1 uncultured Acetobacteraceae bacterium | reverse complement strand
CGCGTCCCGGTGCGCGTCCGCCTTGCCCCCGATGCGCGGCTGCCGCAGTTGCGTCCGGGCCTGTCGGTCACGGCGTCGGTCGATACGCGCACGGCGCCGCCGGGGCCGCTGCGGACGCTGGCGGAGCGATGAGCGGCGCCGTCGCCACGGCGGGCGCCGCGCCCGCGACCCGGGCGGGGCTGCGAGCCTGGGTGGCGTTCCTGGGCGGCTCGCTCGGCGCATTCATGGACGTGCTCGACATCCAGATCACCACCTCCAGCCTGGCCGACATCCAGGGCACGCTGGGCGCCAGCTTGGACGAGGGGAGCTGGATCAGCACGGGCTACCTGATCGCCGAGATCATCGTGATCCCGATGACCGGCTGGCTCGCCGGGGTGTTCAGTCTGCGCCGCTACCTGGCCGTGAACGCGCTGCTGTTCCTGGGCTTCTCCGTGCTGTGCGGACTGGCCTCGAACCTCAGCGAGATGATCCTGTTCCGCATCGGCCAGGGCTTCACCGGCGGCGTGCTGATCCCGACCGCCTTCACCATCATGCTGCTGCGCATCCCAGGGCGCCAGCGCCCCATCGCCAGCGCCATCTTCGGCATGACCGTCACCTTCGCGCCGGCCATCGGGCCGACGATCGGCGGCTGGCTGACCGACACCTACTCCTGGCACTGGATCTTCTACATCAACCTGATCCCCGGGGTCGCGCTGGTGTCGATGATCTGGTGGGGGCTGGACCCGCAGCCGATGCGGCTGGAGCGCCTGGCCCGCGGCGATTGGGCGGGCATCGCCTGCATGGCGATAGGCCTCGGCAGCCTTGAATACGTGCTGGAGGAGGGGCAGCGGAAGGACTGGTTCGGCGACAGCCGCATCGTGCTCTGCGCCGTGCTGGCCGCGGTGTTCATCACCGCCTTCCTGGCGGTCGAGCTGCTGAAGAAGGAGCCGTTCATCGACCTTCGCCTGCTGCGCCGGCGCTCGCTGGCCGCGGCCTGCACGGTGAACTTCGCCACCGGCTTGGCGCTGTACGGCTCCATCTACATCCTGCCGCTCTACCTGTCGCGCGTGCAGGGCTACAACGCGTCGCAGATCGGCGAGGTGCAGATGTGGATGGGGCTGCCGCAGCTCGCCATCCTGCCGTTCCTGCCGTTCATCCTCCGCCGGTTCGACAGCCGGGCGGTGCTGGCGTTCGGCGTCAGCCTGTTCGCGGCAAGCTGCCTGATGAACGGCTTCGGCATGTCGGGCGACACCGGGATGGACCAGTTGAAGTGGTCGCAGCTCGTGCGGGCGCTGGGCCAGCCGTTCATCATCTCGCCCCTGTCGCAGATGGCGACGGTCGGCATCGGCCCGGCGCAGGCCGGGGCGGCGAGCGCGCTGTTCAACATGTTCCGCAACCTGGGCGGCAGCTTCGGCATCGCCATGCTGGCGACGGCGGCGGAGCATCGGGAGCATTGGCACTTCTCCGCCATCGCCGAGCGGGTGACGCAGAACTCGGTGCTTCTGGCGGAGCGGCTGGGGCGGATGGCGCAGGCGGTCGGCCCGGACCAGGCGCTGGCGCGGCTGGCGGACCAGGTGCGGCGGCAGGCGACGGTGATGGGCTATGCCGACTGCTTCCTGCTGATCGGCGCCGGGCTGCTGCTGAGCCTGGGTGGCGTCATGTTCCTGTCCCGCGCCCAGGCTGGCGGCCCGGGCGGCGGGCATTAGGCATGTCACCGCAGTGTTAGGACCCAAAGCTCTGATCATCTTCGGATTAAAGGGCAGTCTGAGACAGGCGGCGATGCTTCCTCCGCTGCCGTAAGCGCGACGAGTTTATAGAAATCCCAGGGTCCTTTGCTCTCAGCCGGCGTCTTCACCTCGAACAGGTAAGGAGTAACCATTGCGCGCCCATCCTCGCGGATGATGGTTCTCCCGAACGCGTCATCGTCCGCCGGGACCGACTTCATATGCGCCACCACCGCGGCCCCATCTCTCGCCCGGTCGACGCCGAGGGCCGCAACAGACTTCAGGTAATGAAGCGTTGCGGCATAGTCGCCTGCATGAATCGTGTTCGGATAGTTGTTCGGCGTCCTGGGCAGCACGCGTTTCGTGAAGGCCCGTGTCCGCTCATTCATATCCCAGTAGAAGCTTTCGGTCAGCAACAAACCTTGTGCGTCCTCAAGGCCGATCCCATGCACCACATTGATCAAAGCCAGCAGGGCCGCGATCCTTGTGCCATCCTTGATGACACCGAACTCGCGGGCCTGCTTTACGCAGTTTACGATGTCGTTGCCCGAACTGGCCAACCCGACCACCTTGGCACCGCTGCCTTTCGCTTGTACCAGCAAGGAAGAGAAGTCCGACGTGTCCGGAAACGGGTAGGCCCTGGAGCCTAAGACCTTGCCGCCCAGCTTCGTCACGACCGCCGTCGTGTCCCGCTGCAGTTGATGGCCGAACACGTAGTCGGCCGTGATGAAGAACCAGGTGTCGCCGCCGGTCCGGACCACCGCGCTGCCGGTTGAGATCGCGAGCATGGCCGTGTCGTAGGACCAGTGGATCGTGACCGGCGTGCACTGCTTGCCTGTCAGGTCGGTCGTGCCAGCCCCCGTGTTGAGGTGGACCTTGTTCCTTTCTTTCGCGATCGTGTTGACCGCAAGCGCCACAGAGGAAAGGGGCACTCCGACAACCGCGTCCACGCCGTCGCGGTCGAACCATTGTCGAACGATCTCGGCCCCTACGTCCGGCTTGGACTGGTGATCGGCGAAAAGTATTTCAGCCTTAAAGCCGTGAGCGCCAAAGTCCTCCACAGCTTGCTGGGCGCAGGCAACAGAGGTGTAGCCGGTTACATCGCGACCATTGCCGGCCAAGTCTGTCAAGATGCCGATCCGAACGGTCTTCGAGCCAGCCTGGGCGTGCGCAGATCGAAGCAGCGCGACAGTTGCAGCGGCACCTTGCAGCAGCCGACGGCGAGACACGCCCATGGCATACTCTTCCCCACAACAGTCAGCCGGTCTCCGTCAATGCTGTCCTGTCGAAAGTCCGAGACCTTGCGATGATTGACCTTTTGCTTTGTCGAAAATAGCGAAACTTCGCATTTCAGCATGGGTCACGGAAGCGTGATGATTACGTGGAAGGCCTCGCGCTGGTGAGCAATGGTGCTGCCGCGCCACGCCCCCGTAACGTCGAGGTCTCCTGTCCAAACCGCGTACGGCTCCTGTGCGAAGGTCGGCTGGACCAACTCAATGCCCGTCCGCTGGCTTTGTTCTACGAGGCGTTCCCGCCTGAAGAAGCCAAGCGTCTGGCCGAAACGCTGCGCAGACCAAGGTCAATTGGCACCTCACTGCCATCCACGCCCGTGTCAGGCTGCTCAGCCTAGACCCGTAAATTCAAGTCAGACAAAGCACTAACCGTCGAGTTGTTCTGGCCGCTGCGTCCCGTTACCGTTCGCGGCCAGGCTGAGGAACAAACGATCATGCGGGACCACGAGGGACACTGCGGCCTGTCCAAGCCGGCTGCGGGACGGTCGGAGATCGACGCCGTGCTGCGCCGGTCCGTGGACGCCGGGGAGGTCCCGGGCGTCGTGGCGATGGCGGCGACCGGCAAGGGTGTGTTCTACGAGGGCGCGTTCGGCACGCGGAACCTCGCGAAGGGGCCGGCGATGACCCTCGACACGGTGTTCCGCATCGCGTCCATGACCAAGGCGGTGACGTCGGTTGCGGCGCTGCAGCTTGTCGAGCAGGGCAAGCTCACGCTTGACGGCCCCGTGCCCGACATCGACCCGGCCCTGTCCGCGCCGCAGGTGCTGGAGGGCTTCGACCCGTCCGGCGCGCCGCGGCTGCGCCCGGCTCGGCGCCCGATCACGCTCCGGCGCCTGCTGACCCATACCGCCGGGTTCAGCTACGAGCTGTGGGACGCCGACACCGTCCGCTACGTGGAGGCGAGCGGGACGCCCCCGACCAGCACCGGCAAGGTCGCGTCGCTGCGCTTGCCGCTGATGTTCGACCCGGGGACCCGCTGGGAATACGGCATCAACATCGACTGGGTCGGGCTGCTTGTCGAGGCAACCAGCGGCCAAAAGCTCGATGCGTATGTCCAGCAGCACGTCCTCGGCCCGCTCGGCATGAAGGACACCGGCTTCGCGACCACGCCCGGGCAGCGGGCACGGCAGGCCAGCGTGCATCAGCGCCAAGCGGACGGCTCATTGCAGCCGCAGCCGCTCGAAACCCCGTTCACGCCCGAGTTCTGGGCTGGCGGCGGCGGCCTGTACTCCACGGCTTCGGACTACATGACGTTCCTGCAAGCGCTGCTGCACGGCGGCGCTTTCCAAGGCGCACGAATCCTGCGGCCGGACACGGTTGCGATGCTGGGCCAAAACCAGATCGGCGCCATCGAGGCCGGCATCCTGAAAACGACCGCGCCGGCCAGCTCGACCGACGTGGATTTCTTTCCCGGTGCCAGCCTGAAGTGGGGCCTGGCCACGATGATCAACATGCAGCCCGGCTCGGACGGCCGCAGCGCCGGCAGCCTGACCTGGGCCGGCCTGTACAACACCCATTACTGGATCGACCCGGCGCGTCAGGTCATCGGCGTCATCATGACCCAGACCCTGCCGTTCGGCGATCCGCCGGCGATGCGGCTCTATGGGCAGTTCGAGCGCGCGGTTTACGATTCGCTGAAGGCGGCCTGACCCGCCTCCGGCGAGGCGTTAGCTATAGCGCGCCGACGTTGCCCTGGTAGTCGCAGAACACGCTCACGGCGGAGCCGTTGCGCATCGCCTTGCCGCGCCAGATGCCGCTGCGGTCCTTTTGCAGCCCGGTCACTTGGGTGAAGCCGCCGGTCTCGATGCGTCGCCGGGCTTCCTGCATGGTGAAGCTGTTGGAGCCGGGCACCGGGGCGGCGGCGGTCTTGCGGTCGGCGTCGGACGTGGTGACGGCGGGCTGCGCCGGGCTGTTGTTGTTGCGCTCGCTCCGGGGGCCTTCCGTGCCGAACCGGCCGCCGAACGTGGACATGGAGCCGCGCGGCGCCGGCACCGCCTCGCCCGGCACGACGCCGTTCAAGGAGCCGCTGCGCCCGACGGTCGAGGGCGTGCCCGGCGCGATGTAGTACGTGCCGTTGGACTTGGCCGGCGGGGTCTGCGCCCATGCCGTGCCGCACAGGAGCGCCGCGGCCATGCCCAAGCCGAGTGCCTTCATCAAAATGGTCCTCCTAATGGAATCGTGACTGCCGAACGTTGTGCCGTGCTGCCCAGTTGCGATCACGGACGCGCAAGGCAATGCTGGGCGGCGCGGCGGGCGACGGCATGGCCGCGTTGGATGGGGAGACGATGGGATGGACGCTGCGGCACCAGGCAATGCAGGCCAGGTCGAGTACTGGAACGGCGAAGTGGGACAGCGGTGGGTACGTAGCCAGGACCGCATGGACCGGGCGTTCCAGCCCCTGACCACGGCCTTGATGGAACGCGCCGCGCCACGTCCGGGCGAGCGTGCGGCCGACATCGGCTGCGGCTGCGGCGACCTCAGCCTGATGCTGGCGGACCGCCTCGGGGCAGAGGGGCGGGTGCTCGCGGTGGACGTGTCGCGGCCGATGCTGGACCGGGGCCGGGCGCGTCAGGGAGCATCGGCTGGAGCGGGGCGCGCGGCCATCGACTGGCAGGAGGCGGACGCCGCGGCCTGGCCGTTCCTGAAGGGCGGGTTCGACCTGCTGATCTCCCGTTTTGGCGTGATGTTCTTTGCCGACCCGGTCAATGCCTTCCGCAACATGCGCCGCGCGCTGCGGCCCGGCGGGCGGCTGGCGATGCTGTGCTGGCGTCCGATGCAGGACAATGCCTGGGTGGCAGTGCCCCGCACGGCGATGCTCCAGGTGGTGCCGGCGCCTGAATCCATGCCGCCGCATGCGCCGGGTCCGTTCGCCTTTGCCGATGCCGCCCGGGTGGGCGCCATTCTCGCCCAGGCCGGCTTCACGGCGGTCGCCAGCGTGGGCGTCGATGCGGCGCTGGACACCGCCGCCCCGGGCAGCACGGACGCGGCGGCGCTGGACGACGCGGTGCAGTTCGCGACCGAGTCCGGCCCGGCCTCCGCCCTGCTGCGCGATGTGGACGACGCGTTGCGGGAGCGCGCCGTCGCCGCCGTCCGCGCCGCGCTGCGTGACCGGGCCGGGCCGGGCCGAGCC
>CAXTUQ010000383.1:0-6129 GCA_964247405.1 uncultured Acetobacteraceae bacterium | reverse complement strand
GGAAGTCCCCGGCATCGGCCTGCACGCCGTAGGTCTCGACGTGCGGATAGGCGACGCCAGGCACGGCGGGGTCGATATCGACGTGGATGAAGCCGCCCGCGGGCACCAGGCCCGGGTTCCAGAACGATGTCGGCTCGCCGAGCCGCGTGCCCAGCACCAGCACCCGGCGCGGCGCAAAGTCCTGCATGAAGGCGACAGCCGCCGCGGTGTGCCCGCCCATGCCGGTCACGCCGACATACAGCGGGTGGTCCTCGGGGAACACGCCCTTGGCGCGCGGCGAGCACATCACCGGGGCGCCCGCACGCTCCGCCAGGGCAAGGATGGCTGGCGCCGCGTGCCGCGCGCCGAAGCCCGCCCAGATGGCGAACGGCTCAGCGGAAAGCAGATCCGCGCAATGCGCCACCGCCGCGCGGTTCACGCCGGGGCGCGTGGAGGCGCCCGGCGCCGACGGCGCGGTCTGCACGGACAGCTTCGGCAAGGGCTGGGACAGCGGGGCGCCCTGCACGGCGTTGGGGATGCTGATATGCGCGACGTAGGCGCCGGGCCGCTGCAGCCCGGCGGCGACGCGGCGTAGCACCTGCGGCAACTGTTCCGGCGTTTCCAGCACGACGGCGTCGTCGAACCAGGCGCCGGCCTCGAAGATGCCGCTGGTCGGCATGGTGTAGCTGCTGGTTTCCTGGATGCCGCCGCGGCCCCGCATCGGCGCGGAGGCATAGGCGGTGACGAGGATCAGCTTTGCGCCTTCCGTGCGCGCCGCGAGCGTGCCGGTCAGGACGTTGGTGATGCCCGGCCCAGTGGTGGTGAACACCACGACCGGACGGTTGCTGGCGAAATGCGCCTCCGTCGCGGCGAACGCGGCGCCGCTCTCATGCCGGAAATGCAGCACGTCCAGATACTTGGAGAATGCCGCCCAGAGCAGCGCCTGCGCGCCGCCGCAAACGCCCAGGGCGTGCGCCACGCCCAGGCCGCGGAGCGAGGAGGCAAGACCCTCCGCGACGGTTGACGGGCCGGGCGCCGCCGTGGGCGCCGGAGCTGGCATCTCGTCCGTTTCCAGAAGGTCGCCGCCGAATTCCGTAAGGCTCTCAGCCGTCATGTCCGGAATCTCCATCTGATCCGCCCGGCGCCGGGGCACGCGGGCTTGCATGTCTTGAAGTCGCCTGGCCCAGCGACCGGAGCCGCCAGGCCGTGCGAGTGGAAACAGTGACGCCGGGCAGCGTGGTAAGCTGTTGCTGTCCTCGGCGCGCTGGTCCTCGTTGTCTTTGCGCTGCCGCGGCAGCCGCCCCCTGAAGGACGGACTGCCGCGTGAGCGAACCGCCGTCAGGCCGTGGTCGTGGGCGTAGTCGTCAGCGTGCTCCGCGCCGTCTGGGCGATGATCGCCTGGCCCAGCGCCGTGGGGTCGAAGTAGGGGTCGAGGAACAGCGACCCGTGCTCCACCTGCGGGTCCTGGCCGACGACCGCTGGGTTGTAGACGGGCGTCGTGCCGATGCCGGGGGTGCTCACGAGGACCGGCTGGGTGGCGTTGGTGAAGCCATAGTCGGTGGGGGTGGCGGAGATGCTGTTGAACAAGGTATGGAGGTCCAACGTCTTCACGTCGAGGCCGGTCTTGCTTTGGAAATCGTTCAGCCCTGCCGCGAGTTGGGTGTTAAAGTCGCCAACGAGAGCCTGGAACCCCGCCTGCGTGGCACCCGTCGCCGCCAGGAAGTCCGGGTTGCTGAACAGGGGCGCCAAGGTGACGTCCGCCAGGTTGGACACCAGGAAGTGCTTGGCGCCCATGTCCGCCAATTGGCCCAGGCCGGAGATGATCGCGTTGACGCTGTCCGTGACCCCCTGCTCCGGGCTTTCCGTGCTCGGCAGCGAAATGTCGTTGCCGCCGAACGTCACCGAGACCACGTCATTGGAGTTGAAGGACCCGTCCTGCTTCTCGAACTGCTGGATCTGCCCGGCAAAAGTGTCGAGAGGCGTCTTGCTCGCATCGGGATCGAACGCATTGGGCACCCCCAGGTCCCGTGCCGTCGCGCTTTCGTAGGCGTAGTTCTCCTGCTGTGAAGCCGCCGTGTCCCCGAGCATCTGGGCGAGGTCGGTGGTCCACTGCGGCCCGTCCGAGAAGTTGCCGGTGGTCGAGTAAGGCGCTGCCGAGGTGCCCGGGATCTGGCCGAGCGACTTCTCGAGCGCCGCTGTGTTGCCATTGTCGGCCAGCCGGTCGCCGAAGACGACAAGCTTGGACGCGGTGTAGCTGCTGCCGTTGTTGCCCGACAAGACGAGTGGATCGGACGGCGCCGGGGCGTAGTTGCCGAAGTATGGGTTGTAGTAGTTGGCGTAGGCGTTGTTCGGAAGAACGGGCGGGCTGACCGGGTCGGTCGCCCCGGGAAGTGCAGGCGCGAAGCTGGCGCCCGGGGGGAGGGTGGGCAGGCTGGACGCGGCGCTGGACGTGTCAGTGGCGCCTGACGGAAGGGTAGGCAGGCTGGACGTGTCAGTGGTGCTTGCGGTGCTGCTCCCGGTGACGCCGGATCCGGTCGTGTCCTCGCCGTGCGGGGCCACGGTGGTCACGGTGCTGCCAGATGAGTCGGTCGTCGTGGTGCTGCCGGACGAGTCGGTGCTCGAAGTAGAGCTGGCGGGGGTCGTGGCATTGGTCGTGGCAGTGCCGTCCGTTGTAAGCCCAGCGGCGGCGGCGGCGGCGGCGAGCGACGAGATGGGAACGTTCCCGGGAACGTCCGGCACGCTGTTCGACGCCTTGAAGGTGTAGTTGGCGACCTCCGCCGCGTACTGCTCCGTGGGATCGCCGCCGGCGGCGATCACGGCCGCGTATTGCGGCGGTGTCAGCACGGGCGGCTGCTTCTGGATCACGGTGACGCTGTCCACCGTGGAGCCGTTGTTGGTCAGCCCGTACACGTCGTTCCGGGCGGCATCCACGGCGTAGAGCTTGCCGTCGGAGCCGGTGGTGATGTCGTTCAGGTTGCTTTCGGTGTTGTACAGCGTCGTCGCGCCGTCCGGGCCGTTCGCCTGCGCATACTGGAGCGAGTTGAACTCCGGGGTCACAGTGGCCTGGGATGGGTCAGCGCCGAACAGCCCGTCGACCTTGAGCACGCCCTGGAGCTGGTCGGCGAGCGGTCCCACGGCAGATGCGGTCTCGGGCGCCAAGCCGCCGCCGGCGGCGATGTACACCGTGCCGTCCGGGGAGATCGTCAACCCGTTCATGCCGATCGAGATGACGCGGTCCGTGTTGGTCGCCGGGTTGAACTCGCGGAACGAGGCCAGCCCGGTGTAGACGGTTTCCTGGCTGCCGGTCGGGACGCCGCTGCTGTTGAGGTCAACCCGCGTGATCGAGGCGGTGCTGCCGCCGCGCTCGCTGACCTGGCCGGGGATGAACGGGATGACCGGGGCCGTGTCGGCGCCAGGAGAGCCGACCGGGGTGCCGGTGCCCTGCTCAAGCACGTACAAGTTGCCGTCAGGGCCGATCGCCATGCCGCGCGGGCCGTTGAGGCCGCTGGCGATCACGGTGTTGCTCCAGGTGCCGGTGGTCGGGTCCTGCTTGTAGTCCAGGATCTCGCCGGTGCCCGGGGAGGTTGCGGTGCCGGGACCCTGATTTTCAATGGCGACGTAAACGTCGCCGGTCTGCTGGTTCACCGTCACATACTGGCCGAGATGCAGTTCAGGCCCCGAGACCGTGGTGCGGGTGCCGTCAGGTTTCACCTGGATCAGCGTGCTGGGCGGCAGGTCGGCGGGCGCAATGGTCGGGTCATAGACCGCGTTGGCGTTGGTGTACTCCAGCACGAACATGTCGCCCGTGCTGTTGTTGAAGGCGAGGCCGTTGACCTCGCTGAAGCCGCTGGCATAGGCCTGGGGCACGCCACTGGGCGTCTTGCCGTCATAGCCTGTCGTCGCCGTCGGATCGGAGATGCGGATGATGCTCGAATAGCCGTCGGGGTAAGGGATGCCGTTCAGCTCGCTGACATAGAGGGCGCCGTCCGGGCCGGTCGTGATGGCAGTCGGCACAGACTCCGTTTGCCGGGTGAAGAAGCCAAGATTGCCCGACGAGTACTGCGGCGGAAGGGTGGACCCGGCGCCCGTCAGGAGGTCGGACGCATTGCTCGTCGTGCCGGTGGAGGAAGTGCCCGTCACGCCAGCGGTGCTGCCGCCCACGGACGTCTCGCCGCTGCCGCCGCCGCCTACCGCAGCGCCGGTCGTGCCTGTCTGGTCATCTTGAACACCCGTACTTGTTCCACTCATAGTAATACTCCAGAAACATTACCTGCTGTCATGCAGCACTATTGTAGCCGCCCGACTTGTTAGTCGTGCGCTTGCTTGATCGGCACGGTTTGGTGCGTCATGCAGCAATGATACGTGAGTTGTTGGCATAACCCAATCCCGGAAGTGCAGTGCGGGATCACGTTTTGAGATAACTTTGGCTGGCACTTGGCCTGCTCAACATTAGAACGCGGGAATTCAAATGACATTTCTTGCGTTTACTTTTGATGTTTTACGCTATGTCATTTGTTTGGGCGGGCCAGATGCTGTCTCATCACCATGGGACATGACGGGCACGGGTTTCCATGGACGGTTGAACCAGCCGTTCGCCCCGAGCGCATGCCGTCAAACAGCCTCGCGCGAGCGCAGCCTGCTGCCGCCGGCGGAGCGAACCCGGTGGCCTTGTCGCGTTGTTTGGATCGCCTCAGATGAAACGGGCTGCATGGACGGCCTTGGCCGGCCCGCGCTGCCCTGTGGCGCTGCATGCCGCCAGCGTGCCGGTCCTCAAGACGGACCCGCGCTTAAACTTCGAACTGCTGCCGTATCCAGCCTTGCGCGGCGTCGAGGTCGCCGAAGATCGGCGCGACCACGTGGGCGCACGGCCCGAACCCGGCTTCCAGGAACCAGGCCCCGACCAGCCCGGCATGCGACATGTCGTCGAGGCGAACCAGCACCGCCACCAGCCGGCCGTCGGCCAGCACCAGTTGGCCGTCTTGGTCACCGCTGCCGGTGTGCACAGGCACGGGGCGCAGCAGCAGTTCTACCGGCATTCCATCATCGGGGCTCCCTTTGACCTGCGTCCCTATGCGGCCGCGGGCACCGTGTGTGGGTGCAGGTAGTCCGGGTCGAAGCCTGCAGCGTGCTTCAGCCCACCCCAGTCCAGCACCGCCAAGGCTTTTCCGCGCGACTCAACCAGCTTCCGGGTGCGAAGTTCCTGCAGCACCCGGTTGACGTGCACGACCGACAAGCCGGTGGCGTCGGCCAGATCGGTTGCCGTGACGGGCAGGCTGAGATGATCCTGCGCCAATCCAACGGCGCGCATCCGCGTCACGATCTCGCAAAGCAGGTGGGCGGTGCGGGCATAGGCCGAGCGCCGGCCGACATTGACCACCCATTCGCGGAACACCGCCGCGTCTACCAAGGTGTCCTGCCACAACCGCCGGCCCAGCCCGGGATGCTGCTCGATCCAGCCGCGCAGCGTCGCATGGGCGATCGGCGCGACCTCAACGGGCGTGAGTGTTCCGATGCCGTGGTCAAGTTTGCCCAGCAGCAGGCCGCTGAGGTCGAGGATGTCGCCTGAGAAATGGAAACTCATGATCTGCCGCTGCCCGTCCTGCATCATCCTATAGCGGCACGCCACGCCTTTCAGCAACAGCGAGCAATGCGACGACCGTTGGCCGTCCTGTCCCAGATCCTGACCAGCGCCAGCCTGCTGGACGTCGAGACGCACATTTTCGAGAATCTGTCTCTCATTACTGGACAGCTTGCCGAACTGTTCCAGTTTCCGTATTAAGACTCCGATCCTTGCAACCATCTGGTTCCTGCGCCTTCTATGTTCGTCATTCTTTCGTCTGAGGTGAGGGCAAGGTTAGAGTTGTCAAATGTACAATTTTAGTCGAGAACACACCTATTTTTGTTGACCTTTGACGCAGCGCATCAATCGATGCGGCCCGGTTTGCAATGGTTTTCGATTGGACGACCCAACACTGCCCAAGGCCGGATGGCCAACCCGGCAAATCCCGTGAAGCGAGGCATCCATGGAGCCGCCGCCGGCCGTTGATCGCGATTAGTGGGATTTGCCGTGCTTCTTGAGACGGAAAGGGCTTGCTTGACGGCACGCGCCCGCCCCCCGTAGCGTTGCATCGGCGACACGATGTGCCGAAC
>CAXTUQ010000382.1:0-6133 GCA_964247405.1 uncultured Acetobacteraceae bacterium | reverse complement strand
GCCGGGAAAGGCGGCGCGGGCGGCGGCGGCCTCGCCCACCTCGCCGGTCGCCGGGTTGCAGACGGGCGCGGACCGGCCGCTGCGGCCCGGCACGCGCTTGCCACCGATGAAGGGGGGATGTCTGCCGGCATGGGATGTGTCCTCCGTCGTTGATTTTGCGTCTCCGGCGCCCCGCAGGGGATCACACGTCCAGCCACCGCTTTTCCCGCGAGGAGCGGTAGGCCAGCTCCACGAGCTTCTGCACCTCGTAGCCCTCGCGGAAGTCCGGCCCCTTGCGCGGGGACGGGGCGGGCCGCCTGCCGCCGCGTGCAGGAAGTCGCGCGCCTCGATCGCTTTCAGATCATTGAAGCCGATCTGATGGCCCGGCGCCACGCAGAACGCTCCATACGGCTCGTGCTCCGGCCCGGCGAGCACGGTGCGGAACCCGCGCCGGCCCGCCCCGTCCCCGGTGTAGTAAACCTGCAGCTCGTTGAAGCGCTCCTGCGTGAACAGGACCGCGCCCTCCGAGCCGTAAAGTTCGAAGTCGTGCTGCATCTTGCGGCCCGTGGCGATCCAGTTCGCTTCCAGGCTGCCGGTCGCGCCGCCTTCGAAGCGCAGCAACAGCCGGGCCACGTCGTCCACCTCCACCGCGCGCGTCTCGGTGGCGCCGGCGCGGACCGGGCGTTGGGCGACGGGTGCACGTCCGCCATCAGCGCGGCCACGGGACCGACCAGGTGGCGGGCGGCGGCCAGGATATGGCTGCCGACGTCGGCCAGGGCGCCGCCCCCGCCTGCCGGGTCGAGGCGCCAGGCCCAGGGGGCTTGGGCGTCGGCCATGTAGTCCTCGGCGTGGACGCCGCGGAAGGTGCGGATGTCGCCGATCTCGCCAGACGCGGCGATCTCCCGGGCCAAGGCGACCATGGGGTTCTTGAGGTAGTTGAAGCCCACCTGGGTGGCCAGCCCGGCCGTCTCGGCGGCCTCGGCCATTTCCAGCGCCTCGGCGGCCGTGGGCGCCAGCGGCTTCTCGCACCAAACGTGCTTGCCCGCGGCCAGGGCCGCGAGCGCCATCTCGCGATGCAAGGTGTTGGGCGTCGTGACGGACACGACGTGGACCTCCGGGTCGTCCAGCAGGTCGCGCCAGCGGCCGGTCGAGCGCTGGAAGCCCAGCGCCCCGGCCGCCCGCCCGGCGAGCGCCGGGTCGGCGTCGGCCAGGACGGCGAAGTCCACCTCGAAAGGCAGGCCGAACACCCGGGCCGCCGTGGCATAGCCCAGCGCGTGGGCCTTGCCCATGAAGCCGGACCCGATCAGGCCCACGCCGATTTTGCATTTCCCGATCATGATGCTGCGGTGTTCCCGGAGGGGTTCGAGGTCGAGGGGACGTGCGAGGGTGGAAGCCCCGGCACAGGGGACGCGTTCAGTACGGGGAGGCCGAGAAGTAGTAGTCCCCGGCGTTCTCCTTGGTGATCAGCGGGCTGTCGAGGACATAGCGTCCCTGAACCGGCGCCTGGGTCATGGGCCGGGACGCGCTTGGCGAGTGCCAGCACCAGCGTGAAGGCGTGCTCCGCGACGCTGCGGGAGTTGGCGTCGCCGATGACCGCAAGCGGGATGCCCCGGGCGTCCAGCGCCTGCACGTCCACCGAATCATACCCAACCCCGTGCCGCGACACGATCCGCAGCTTCGGCGCCCGCGCGACGATGCTCGCCGGCAGGGGCTGCGTGCGGATCAGCAACGCGTCGGCGGCGGGGATGCGCGGCGCGTAGGCGTCGGTCGAGACCTCCTCGACCACCTCGAAGGCCACGCCGGGGGCGGAGCGCAAGACCTCGATACCTGCCTCGTGGATGCGTCCGGCGACGAGGACGTGCGGCACGGCTAGTAGCTTCCGGTTCCCGCCGGGGCCTGGGCCGGGCCTTGGGCGGCCCGGGCTTCGCCGACGCGCCGGCGCACCTTGGCAACGCTGGCCTCCGCCGCGCCCGCGAGCAGGCGGACGTCGTTCGACACGGTGACGAGGTCGAAGCCCCAGCCGATCGTCTTCGCCGCGTAGGCCGCGGAGCCGTTGTGCAGGCAGGCGCGGATGCCGGCCGCGTGCGCCGCGTCGCGGATGCGGTGGAGCGCCTCTGAGGCCGAGGGTGAGGTCGGCCGGGCCGATGTACAGCCCGTCCAGGCCCGGCGTTGCCGCGATCTCCTCCACCCGCTCAAAGGCGTTCCGGATTTCGATCATGGCGAGGCAGATCACGTCGCCGTCCGCTTCCTCGCCGTAGTTGGGACCGGCGGAGAAGTTGGCGCGCGTCGGGCCGAAGGAGCGCGTGCCGCCGGGCGGGCAGCGCACATAGGACACGAGGCGTTCGGCGTCCGCGCGCGAGTTGACCATGGGGCAGATCACGCCGTAGGCGTTGGCGTCGAGCGCCTTCATGACGGCGCCCGCGTCGAGCCAGGGCACGCGGGCCATAGGGGCGGCGCCGCTCGCCCGCACTGCCTGGAGCATGCCGAGCATCGCGTGGCAGTCGAAGGCGCCATGCTGCAGGTCGGCCGTGACTGCGTCATAGCCGGCCGAGGCCATGATCTCCGCGGTGAAGCCGTTGCCGATGGACAGCCAGCCTTTGACGGCAGGCTTACTCTCGGCCCAAAGGCGCTTGACGGGATTCTCGATCATCGGACCACCACCTGGCTGAGCTTGATGTCGGGGTCATCGGCGCGGGTCCGCGCGGAAGCGGCACCGAGCGCCTCGCCCGCGGCGGGGCCGCGGACCGAAAGCGCCCTGCCGTGCCGGCGCTGGGTGTCGTCAATGAACAGGCTGCGTCCGGATCCCATCCCCGTTTGCATTCCCGTTTCCGTTTTCTGGGCGACCTTGCCGCGCCGCGCTGCTTGGAACCGTTAGACCGGGTTTTCTCTTCCTGCAAGAAAAATTGCAATTCTTTCTTTTCCGCAGATTTTGGTTCGTGTTAGATGTGTCGCGACATGGTATTCAGAGCGGGCGACGCCAGATCCGGCGCCGCCGTTTAAGAAAAGCGGCGTCCGGGGAACGGACGAGGTGATGCCGCCAAGGGCCGCCAGAGGGGGGAGGGCAAGCGATGCCGGTTCTGGAACTGCGCAACATCGTCAAGCATTTCGGCGCGATCCATGCGCTGAACGACGTGGATCTGCACGTCGAGCCGGGCGAGGTGCTGGGCTTGATGGGCGACAACGGCGCGGGCAAATCGACGCTGGTCCGGGTCATGGCCGGCAACTTCCCGCCGACCTCCGGCGAGGTGGTGATCGACGGCGAGGCGCAGCACTTCGGCAAGCCGGTCGAGGCGCGCGAGAAGGGGATCGAGGTCGTGTACCAGGACCTCGCCCTGTGCAACAACCTGTCCGCCGCGGCCAACGTGTTCCTGGGGCGCGAGATCAGGAAGGGCGCCGGGCCGATCCGCTGGCTCGACCACGCGGCCATGGCCCGGCGCGCCGGTGAGCTGTTCGCCGAGCTGAAGTCGGAAACCCGGCCCCGCGACCTGGTGCGGCAGATGTCGGGCGGGCAGCGGCAAGCCGTGGCCATCGCCCGCACCCGCCTGTCGCGGGCCAAGGTGGTGCTGATGGACGAGCCGACCGCGGCCATCTCCGTGCGCCAGGTCGCGGAGGTGCTTGGCCTCATCCGCCGGCTGCGCGACAGCGGCATGGCCGTGATCCTGATCAGCCACCGCATGCCCGACGTGTTCGATGTATGCGACCGGGTGGTGGTCATGCGCCGCGGGCGCAAGGTCGCCGACAAGCCCGTCGCCGGCACCAGCCCGGAGGAAGTCACCGGCTTGATCACGGGAGCGATCCATGTCGCCTGACACGTCCCCAGCCGCGCCGGCCACCGCGCACGCCGCCATCGACCGCGCGATCCTGGACGCGCGGGAACGATCGGCGTTCCAGGGCCTCGTCTCGTCCCAGGCGTTCTGGGTCACGGTCGCGCTGGCGGTGATCTGCGTCATCATGGGGGTGTGGCAGCCGGCTTCCTTCGCCACCTTCGACAACTTCTTCAACATCACCCGGAACTTCTCGTTCATCGGCATCATGGCGCTGGGCATGGTGGCGGTGATCGCCACCGGCGGCATCGACCTGTCGGTCGGCTCGGTGATGGGCCTCGTGGCCGTGGTCTGCGGCCTGGTGCTGCAGGCTGGCAGTCCCTGGTGGATGGCGGTGCTCGCAGGGATGGCGGCGGGCGGGGCCGTCGGCGCGATCAACGGCGTGCTGGTCGCCTATGTCGGCCTGTCGTCCTTCGTGGTCACGCTGGGCATGCTGTCGGTGGCCCGGTCGGTCGCGGTGGTGCTGTCGGGCAACCGCATGATCTACGAATTCGGACCCGGCGGGCCCGCCTTCAAGCTGCTCGGCAGCGGCCGCCTCGACCTGCTTCGGATCGGCGAAAGCACGCTGTCCCTGTCTTACCCGCTGATTGTCCTGATCGTCCTCACTGCGGCCTTTGCCGCCGTGCTCAAGATGACGGCCTGGGGCCGATACATCCTCGCCATCGGCGGCAACGAGAACGCGGCGCTGCTCACCGGCGTTCCGGTGAAGCGGGTGAAGGTCCAATGCTACGTGGCGTCGGGCCTCGCTGCGGCGCTCGCGGCGGTGCTGAACGTGGGCTGGTCGGGTTCGGCCATCAACGCGCTGGGCACGGGGTACGAGCTGCTCGCCATCTCGGCTGCGGTCATTGGCGGCGCCAACCTGCTGGGCGGGCACGGCAGTGCCTACGGCGCCCTCATCGGCGCCGCGCTCATCTTCGTTATCCGCAACGCGCTCCTGATGGCCGGGGTCGATTCGAACTGGCAGGGCACCTTCGTGGGCGTGTTCCTGGTTGCCGCGGTGTATCTGGGGAAGATCCGCGCGAAAAACGGCTGAGCCGGGCGAACCACCGGCACGCCGTCCGATCAACAAGGGTTCAGGGAGGGTCAGCATGTTGAGATCGGCTTTGTTGTGCGCGGCGGCCGCTGGCGCGCTCGTTCTGGCCGCGGGCGGAGCAAGCGCCGCGGACAAGAAATACACATTCGCGCTCGTGCCGAAGAACACCAACAACCCGTTCTTCGACCAGGCGCTCGACGGCTGCCGCAAAGCTGAGAAGGAGTTGGCCGGCGCGGTCCAGTGCCTCTACATCGGACCCGGCGAGCACGGCGGCGGCGACGAGCAGGCGCAGATCGTTGCGGATCTGATCACAAAGCGGGTGGACGGCATCGCGGTCTCCCCCGCCAACGCGGCGGCGATTGCGAACGCGCTTTCCGGCGCCAAGGCGGCCCATATCCCGGTCCTGACCTGGGACTCCGACCTGCTTGAACGGGACAAGGGCCTGCGCGTCGCCTACGTGGGCACGCACAACTACGACATCGGCGTGAACCTCGCCAAGCTGGCGATGCAGGTCAAGCCGCAGGGCGGCACGCTCTGCATCCAGTCCGGGGGCGCAGCCGCGGCCAACCACAACGAGCGCATGCAGGGCATCCGCGACACGCTTTCGGGCAAGCAGAGCGCCGCAGCGCCCGGCGAGCGCCTGGCCGGGCAGAACGGCTGGACGGAAGCGTCCGGCTGCCCCCTCTACACGGACGACGACTTCCCGCGCGCGATCCAGCAGATGGAGGACACGCTCGCCAAGCTGCCCAACCTGGACGCCTTCGTGCCGACGGGCGGCTTTCCCGAGTTCCTGCCGGACGCCTACCGCAACATCGCGACGCGCTACAAGGACAGGATCGCCTCGGGCAAGATCGCGCTGGTGGTCGCGGATACGTTGCCCGTGCAGCTTGAGCTGCTGAAAGAAGGCCTCGCGACCGGGAACGTCGGGCAGCGGCCGTTCGAGATGGGCTACAAGGCCATGTATTTCCTGAAGGACATCAAGGACGGCAAGGCACCCCCGCAGGACCCGACCTACACCGGCCTGGACGTCTGCACTCCCAAGACCGCCGCGACCTGCATCGGCGGCGGCAGCTGAAACGGCGGGGTGCCGCCCGCCGCGTGGCACCCCCCCTCTGCCCCACGCGGGACACTGAGATCTGCCCGGGCAGATGCCCTGCGTCTCCGCGCGCTCCCAAGCCCGCCGACTTTGCCAGCGATGTCCAACCGTTTGACAGAGCGATACAGACCCACCTGGGATTGCCCCGCTCTGGATACTGCTGGCGAAGTCGTCAGGCCTAAGCTGGTTGAGCCACAAGGC
>CAXTUQ010000381.1:0-6154 GCA_964247405.1 uncultured Acetobacteraceae bacterium | reverse complement strand
CTGCCGGACCCCGAGGACGAGCTGGCGGCGGCCCTGGCCTACGCGCGCCGCCGCCGGCTAGGTCCGTTCCGGTTGCTGGACGCCGACGCCGATACCCGGCGCAAGGAGCTTGGCGCCCTGGCGCGCGCCGGCTTCCCGCAGCCCGTGGCGCAGCAGGCGCTGCGCATGGACCCCGAGGACGCGAAGGCGCTGGTGATCCGGCTGAAGCAGGGTTGATGTCCCGGACCCGCCCGCGTTTTTCCCGCGCCGCTGTCCTGGACGGGGCGCGCCAAAGCCTGCCGGTGCAGGTCGCCGTGGTGCCGTTCGGCCTGGTGTGCGGCGTTTCGGCGCAGGCGCAGGGCCTGTCCTTGGCCGAGGCGACGCTGATGAGCGGCCTCGTTTACGCCGGCTCGGCGCAGTTGCTGGCGCTCAGCCATTGGTCCAGCCCGGCGCCGGTGCTGGCCGCCGCCCTCGCGTCCTTTGTGGTGAACCTGCGCTTGGCGCTGATGGGGCCGGTGCTGGGGCCGTGGCTCGACCGGCTGCGCGGCTGGCGGCTGTGGGCCAGCCTGTTCGTGATGGCGGATCAGAACTGGGCCATGTCGGTGACGCAGATGCAGACGGGGCGGGGGGACGCCGGTTTCCTGTTCGGGTCGGGCGCGCTGATGTGGGTGTTCTGGGTGGCGTCCACCGCGGCCGGGCACCTCTTGGGCGCGACCATGCGCCCGCCGGCCGGGCACCCGTTGTTCTTCTCGGCGCTTGCGGTGTTCGTCGCGATCCTGGTGGTGGTGTGGCGGGGTGGGCGCGACATCTTGCCATGGGTCGTGGCGGCGGCGGTGTCCCTGCTGTTCGCCCGGCTGTGGCCGGGGACGAGCTGGTACATCCTGCTCGGCGCGCTGTCCGGCAGCGCCGCCGGGGTGTGGCGCGACCGTCGGCGCGGCCTTCCCGCATGACGCTCGACCCTTGGGTGCTTGCCGCCATCGCCGCCATGGCGGCCGCTACCTTCGTGACGCGGGCCGGCGGCTACCTGCTGTTCCGCGCCTTCAGCCCGCCGCCGGCGGTGCGGGCCATGCTGGGCTACATTCCCGGCACGCTGTTCGTCAGCTACGTGGCGCCGGCGCTGGCCGCGGGCGGCACCCAGCAATGGGCAGGCGCGCTCGCGACGGCCGCCGTCATGCTCGCGACCCGCAACCTGGCGCTCGCGATCCTCGGCGGCACGGCGGCGGCGGGCGTGGTTTGGGCCGCCGGGTGAGCGGGAAGGGCGCGGTGCCCTTGGTCGCCTTGGCCGTCCTGCTGTCCGCCTGCGGCTCCGGCCCGCGCAGGCCCGTGTCCTCCGGCGGCTATGCGCCGTTGGAATGCGTGCCCTACGCGCGGCAGGTATCGGGCATCCAGCTCCATGGTGAGGCGTATTCCTGGTGGGAGCAGGCGGCCGGGGTGAGGCGTATTCCTGGTGGGAGCAGGCGGCCGGGCGCTACGACCGGGGCAGCGTGCCGCGCCCGGGAAGCGTCCTGGTGTTCCGCCGCAGCGCCCGGCTCGGCTCCGGCCATGTTTCCGTCGTGGAGCGCGTGGTGTCGGACCGGGAGATCGTGGTGACGCAGGCCAACTGGGTGCCCCGCCGCGTTTCCCGCGGCGAGCCGGTCGTTGATGTCTCGCCCGGCAACGACTGGAGCGAGGTGCGGGTCTGGTGGGCGCCGTCGCTCGCGTTGGGCCGCACGGCCTATCCGACCTACGGCTTCATCGGTCCGGCCCCAGCCGAAAGGTCCGGCTCCTGACCATTGCCAAAATGCTTGCAAGCATCGCCGGGCCGCGCCATGTCATGCACTGGGGCGGACCTTTGTCCGCCGCTTGAGATTTGAGCGCGCCCTGACCGGGTTTCGCTCGCACGGAGGAACCATGGGTAGCTTCAGCATTTGGCACTGGATGGTCGTCCTGCTGGTCGTCCTGCTGCTGTTCGGGAGCGGCAAGGTCAGCAACCTGATGGGCGACTTCGCCAAGGGTATCAAGTCGTTCAAGAAGAATATGGCGGACGACACCGATGAGTCGATGGAGGCCAGCGCCAATGAGCGCCCGGCCGGCACCATCGCCGCCCCCGGCACGACGACCACGGTGCGCGAAACGGCGACCACCCGCCACGGCTGATAATGCCGTAGGGAAGGTATGGAGCCGGCTCAGGTGTTGAACCGGCTCCGCGCCATCGCTGGCCAGCCGAACTGCGCGGGTCGGGAGCGCCTTCTCCGTCTTCTGCGTGACTTGGCAGCTTCCACCGCATTGCGCTCCGCCGCAACTTGAGCGGCCCGGCGCCGTCGGTGGCGGCAGGTCAGCAGGATCAGCGCGGTGAATACCACCATCACCGTTGCAGGCTCGGGAATGGCGACGATACCTGCGAACTTGGCGTTCGCGGCGGCGCTTGGTGGTTGGTCCGTCGTGGTGAACGTCGTGCCGCTTACTACCAACGGATTGATGTACCCGACCGCGTGGTTGGATGACTCAAAACCTGAGCTAGTTGTATTGTATAGAACGACCGTATCGAAATACCCGACTGTGTCGAAGAAGTTGACGTAGGCATAAGCCTCAGACGAGTTCTGGCCCTTGAACGGCGTCGTAGGATTGCCGCAATAAGCGTTCGATGTGCTGCAAGTGCCGAGCGCGGACTGCAGGTCAGTCACGCCAAACGAGTAGAGCAGCTTGCCATTGCTGTAGAATTGAAGGTTGTTGCTGGCATCGAGGGCCGAGATCCAGATGCCAAAATAGTTCACGCCTGGTATGCTGGCGGAGGTTGACAACCTGATCACATAAGCGTCGCCGGGTGACGTGTTACCGAACAGTTCGGGATACGGCAATGTCCCATTGGCGCCACCATATTGGTTGGCCGCAGACTTGCTCCAGTTGGTGTCTCCGTTGGCCGTGTAGACGCCTTTGATGTAATTGCTTGCGTTGAAGTTGCTCGTGCCGGTCTGGAACGTCGAGGTGAAATCGCCGCCCGTCCAGTTCGTGAAAGTTTCAGTACCGTAATAGCAGCTTGTAGCGCTGCCGCAGGCCGTCGGAAAGTTCGGCGATTGGACACCGGCAGCCAGGTACGACGCGGTGATCGGACCGGCGCTTGCGTCCTGGCCAGTAAACGACGCCAGCGCGGCTGCGACCGCGATGCTCGCCAGGCGTCTCGGGCCGCAGGTGAGATGGGGCATACCACGCTTCCGAGCGGGCACGTATCGGGCACGCAACCGCCCAATCAAGAGCAGAAAGCTTGTCATTGGCCGCGGGATAGCACTTGCCCGCACCATCGTCTTGTTAGGAAGTGACGAGGCGGTTTCATGCGTGAGATGGAAGGTGCCTGACGGCGCCAGCATTCTCCACCGTCGAGCGGACACAATTATCACGGCTTCGTCATCGAACGGCGCCGGCACAATCGCGTTCCGGGATACCCGCCGCACCCTGGCGTGGCCCAAGGAGAGTTCCATGCCGACATACGATGCCACCATCAAGGCGCTCAAGGCCGGCGCCAAGAGCATGACCGTGAACGCCGCCGTGAAGAACATTGAAAGCTGGGAAGCCACCCTCGAGAAGGTGGAAGTCAGCGGCGTGAAGACGATCGTGAAGGATCTCGAAAGCCTCAAGAAGCACTTGCAGAAGCACGAGATCGACGGTGAGGCGGTACGGAAGCTGATCGCCAAGCTCGGCAAGGAGACAGCCACCATTGCCGGCCGGACCGAAGGCAAGAACGCCGAGAAGGTCAAGGCGCTCGGCGAGGCGCTGAATGACGCGGCTGAGAGTCACGACGAAAAGGCCGCCTAAACCCAGGCGCACCCGCCCCGGCCGGTCCGGGGCGGGCGCATTGCGCCGCAGGCTGGGCTGATCCATGGTTCCGGTCGCAAGGAGGCCTCCCATGACCGCCACGACTGCCATCACGCCTGAGCACGCCGGCTTCTCGTCCCAGCGCCTGCGCAAGATCGATGGGTGGATGGACCGCCTAGTGGAAGACGGCAGGCTGGCCGGGCTGTCCGTGCTGGTGAGCCGGCGCGGGCAGTTGGCCTACGAGCGTCACGCCGGGTTGGCCGACATGGCGCGCGGGCTGCGCATGGGGCCGGACAGCATCCTGCGCATCTATTCCATGACCAAGCCGCTCACGAGCGTGGCGATCATGATGCTCTACGAGGACGGGCTGTTCCAACTGGACGACCCGATCAGCAACGTGTTGCCATGCTTCAAGGAGATGCGCGTTTATGCCGGGGAGGGCAGGGAGCCTGTGCCGGCCGAGCGCGGCATCACCTACCGGGACCTGCTGACCCACACCTCCGGGCTGACCTATGGCTTCATGGACGCGACGCCGGTGGACGCGATGTATCGCGACCAAGGGATCGATTTCCAGACCTCCGACGGCACCCTGGCCGAAGTCGTGGAGCGTGCGGCGTCGCTGCCACTGCTGGCGCAGCCCGGCTCGGCCTGGAACTACAGCATCGCCACCGACGTGCTGGGCCACCTGGTGGCCGTGCTGTCAGGGCAGGAGTTCGGGCAGTTCCTGCACGACCGGGTCATCGCGCCGCTCGGCATGGCGGATACGGCGTTCCAGGTGGCATCGGACAAGCTCGGGCGGTTCGCTGCGAACTACTACCGGGGGGATGACGGCCGGGCCACGCTGCTCGACGACCCGGCGACCAGCCGATTCGCGGCTCTCCGCGCCATCGCCTCCGGCGGCGGCGGCCTGCTGGGCACCGGGCGCGACTACATGCGCTTCTGCCAGATGATGCTGAACCGCGGCACGCTGGACGGGGAACGCCTGCTGGGCCGCAAGACGGTGGAGCTGATGACGGCGAACCACCTGGGCGGCGACATGGCCAGCATGGGCCAGGCGCGCTTCAGCGAAAGCAACTACGAGGGCATCGGCTTCGGCCTGGGCTTCTCCATCATGCTTGACCCGGCGCGCGCCCAAATCCTGGGCTCGCCCGGCGAGTACGCCTGGGGCGGAGCGGCCAGCACCGCGTTCTGGATCGACCCGGCCGAGGACATGGCCGTCATCATGATGACCCAGCTCACGCCCAGTTCCACTTACCCGATCCGCCGGGAGCTGCGCGTCCTGACCTATCAGGCGCTGGTGGACTGATCGACCAGGCCGATCTCGGGATTAGGCTCCGGCGCCAGCGCGCGATGGTACCGGTCCATCACCTCCCGCGGATCCCCGTCGGCCATCACCCGGCCCTGATCCAGCCAGATCACCCGGGTGCTCCAGTCGAGGATCACCGGGACGGAGTGCGATGACAGCACCAAGATCTCGGCGCCGCGCACCATGTCCTCCAAGCGGCCCCGCGCCCGTTCCATGAATGCTGCGTCGCCGGCCAGAAACCATTCGTCCATCAGCAGAACCTGCGGCCGGATGGCGGTGGCGAGCGCGAAGCCCAACCGGATCACCATGCCGGAACTGTAGAAACGTACTGGCAGGTCGAGGAACTCCGCCAACTCGGCGAACTCCTGCACGTCGTCCTCCAGGCGCCGGATCGCCGTGCGGGGCAGGCCGCTGTACAGCCCGCGCAGCGCGATGTTCTCGCGCCCAGTCAGCTCGGGGTTCATGCCGAGGTTGGGATCGAGCAGGGCGCCGATGTTGCCGCGCACATGCACGGAGCCGACCAGAGGCTCGTAAATGCCGGCCAGGGTGCGCAGCAGCGTGGTCTTGCCCGCCCCGTTGCCGCCGATCAAGCCAAGCCGGTCCCCGCTGCGGAGCCGCAGCGACACATGGCGGAGCGCCTGCACCACGATCCGGTGCCGCCCGTCCTCCTGCAAGCGCCGGCTGGCCGCGGCGAACATCGTCCGCTTCAGGCTGCGGCTGTTGCCATGGTAGATCGGGAAGCTGACGTCCACGCCGTCCACGTCGATGGCCGCCATGTCCGTCAAACCCAGAACGCCAGGCGGCCGCGCACCCGCGCGAACAGCATCCAGGCCGCGCCGCAGAGCAGGGCGCTGTAGCCCAGGGCGGAGAGCCAGACCTGCCAATCCGCCGCAGCTCCCAGCAACGGCGCCCGCACCACTTCAAGCAGGGTGTAAAATGGGTTGAACGGCAACAGCGCCGCCTGTGTCCCTTTCAGCAATTCGGGCTTCCAGATGATCGGGCTGATGAAGAATGCGATCTGCATGACGCTGCCGACGATGGCTTAGATGTCGATCAACCTGGAGCACAACTCTAAAAACA
>CAXTUQ010000380.1:0-6189 GCA_964247405.1 uncultured Acetobacteraceae bacterium | reverse complement strand
GCGCCGGGGCGGGCGGCGGCACGGCGGGTTGGGATGCGGCGAGCTGGGGCGGCAGCTGCGCCCGCAACGCTTGCGCCGCCGGGGTTTCGGCGGGCGGGGCCATGGCCTGCACCTTGGAGCCGTGGCCGCCCATCACCTGCTCATCCGCCCCGGCGACCTGCAACCCTCCAGGGTTTTCCGGCTTGACCCGCACCGGGCGGCTGTCGGCCTCGATGACCGGGACCACCGCGGCATGATGTCCGGACAGCGCCCAGCCCCCCACGCCGGCCAGCAGCAGCCCGCCCAGTCCCGCCGCGGCGGACAGCAGGAGCTTCGTGCCGCGGCCCATCCCGGGACGGCGCGGCTGGTAGTACGAGCGGATCGGCGCCGAACCGCGCCCGGCGGCGGGGATGTGCAGGTCATCGGACACGGTTCAGCGCATCTCCTCCACAGGCTCCACCCCAAGCACCGCCAGGCCGGAACGAAGCACGGTTGCCGTCGCAGCCACCAGGGCCAGCCGGGCCATCGTCTCGGCCGGCCGGTCCGCTTGCAGGAATCGTAACGTTGCCTCATCCCGCCCGCGGTTCCATAACATATGAAAGTCGCCTGCCAAGTCATAGAGAAAAAACGCGATTCGATGAGGTTCCTGTGCCAAAGCCGCGCTTTCCACCGTGCGGGGCCAGGAGGCAAGCCGGCGAATCAGCGCCGACTCCGCGTCGTTTTGCAAACTGTCCAGCGGCGCGGCGGCCAGGGCGTCCGGGGTGACGGCAGAGGCGCCGTAGGTTTCGCTCGCGGCCCGCAGCACCGAACGGCAGCGGGCGTGGGCGTACTGCACGTAGAACACAGGGTTCTCCCGCGTCTGCGCCACGACGGCGTCCAGGTCGAAGTCCATCTGCGCGTCGGACTTGCGCGTCAGCATGGTGAAGCGCACCGCGTCCCGCCCGACCTCCTCGATCAGGTCGGCGAGGGTCACGTAGGTGCCGGCGCGCTTGGACATGCGGACCGGCTCGCCGCCGCGCAGCACCCGCACGATCTGGCACAGCACAACCTCCAGCCGCGCCGGGCGGTTGCCAGCCACTGCCCGGGTTGCCGCCTTCATCCGCGACACGTAGCCGCCGTGGTCCGCGCCCCACACGTCGATCATCAGCTCGGCGCCGCGCTCGATCTTGTCGGCGTGGTAGGCGATGTCATTGGCGAAATAGGTGTTGGAGCCGTCCGACTTGCGCAGCGGACGGTCCACGTCGTCGCCAAACCGGGTGGCGCGGAACAGGGTCTGCTCCCGCGGCTCCCAATCGTCGGGCGTCTTGCCCTTTGGCGGCTCCAGCACGCCTTCGTAGATCAGGCCTTGCCCGCGCAACTGCTCGATCACCCGGTCCGGCGCCCCCGCCTCCACCAGCGCGCGTTCGGAGGTGAACACGTCGAATTGGACTCCCAACTGCTGGAGGTCCGCCCGGATCGACCCCATCATCGCGGCAACCGTGAAGGCGCGCACCCGGTCGAACCACAGCGCGGGGTCGGCCACGGTGCCGCCGGGTCCGGCCAGCGCGTCGCCATGCTCGGCCCGCAGCGCCTCGCCCACGGGCAGGAGGTAGTCGCCCCGGTATTGCAGGCCGCCCGGCACCGCGGCGGCGAACTGCTCCTCCGTCATCGCCGTGCCGACCGCCTGGAGGTAGCGCCAGTACGCCGCCCAGGCGAGCGCCGCCACCTGCGCCCCGGCATCGTTGATGTAGTACTCCTTCGTCACTGCGAACCCGGCCTTGGCCAAGAGGTTCGCCAGCGCGTCGCCCACCACCGCGCCGCGGCAGTGGCCGATGTGCATGGGACCTGTCGGGTTGGCGGACACGTACTCGACGTTCACCCGCCTCCCCTGCCCGGCATCGCCCGACCCGAACGCCTCGCCTTCCCGCAGGATGGCTGGCAGCGTCGCGCGCAGGCTGTCCGGACGCAGATGCAGGTTCACGAAGCCCGGCCCGGCCGGCTCCGCCCGCAGCACGTCCACGCCGTCCGCCAAGGCCGCCGCGAGCGCCTGGGCGATGCGGGCCGGCGGCATTCGGGCGGCCTTGGCGCTGACCATCGCGGCATTGGTCGCCATGTCGCCGTGAGCGGCTTCCCGCGCCGGGGTGACTTCCACCCGGGCGGCCACGTCGTCCGGCAGGTCCGGCACGACCTGGCGCAATGCGGCCACCACGTCGGAGCGCACGCGGGCGAAGATGTTCTCTGGCAAACCGTTCTCTGGCAAAGCGGGGGTCCTGTCAGCCGATGGTGAAAGGGTCGGTCAGGCGGCGGTGCTCGTCCAAGGCGAACCGGCCCGTCATCCCGGCAATATAGTCCGCAACTGTCAGCGCCGCACGCGGCCCGTCCGCGTCCCCGGCGCGCGCCCGCCAGCCGTCCGGCAACATGCTGGTGTCCCCATGCAGCAGGGTGAACAGGGCTTCCGTCACCCGGCGGGCCTTGTTGCTCATGCGGTTCACCCGCCAATGGCGGTACATGTGGGCGTACAGGAACTCCTTGACCGCCCGGTTCGCCTCCGCCATCGCCGGGCTGAACGCGATCACCGGCTTCTTCGCGTGGCGGATCGCGGCGGCGTCGGCGGGATCGAGCGCCGCGATGCGCCGCCGGCTTTCCGTCGTCAGGTCCGTGACGAAGCTGTTGATCACCCGGCGGATCGTCTCATGCCGCAGCCGCGCCGGCGGCACGTCGAGGCTGGAGCGCCGGGCCAGCGCCAGCGACGCCCCCACCACCGGCAGGTGCGCGATGTCGTCCGGCCCGAACAGCCCGGCGCGCATCCCGTCGTCCAGGTCGTGGCTGTGGTACGCGATGTCGTCCGCTGTCGCTGCCACCTGCGCCTCGCCGCCCGCCTGGGTGTGCAGGTCGAGCGGATGGCGCGCGTTGTACTCGGCGATGTAGGGCGGCGGGTGGCGCAGCGGGCCGTTGTGCTTGGCCAGGCCCTCCAGCGTCTCCCACGTCAGGTTCAGGCCGTCGAACGCGGCGTAGCGGTCCTCCAGCTTGGTCACGATGCGCAGACTTTGCGCGTTGTGGTCGAAGCCGCCATAAGGCTTCATGCGGCTGTTCAGCCCTTCCTCCCCGGCATGGCCGAACGGCGGGTGGCCCAGGTCGTGCGCCAGCGCCAAGGCTTCCGTCAGGTCCTCGTCCAAGCCAAGCTCTCGGGACACGGAGCGGGCGATCTGCGCGACCTCGATGCTGTGGGTCAGCCGGGTGCGGAAGTAGTCGCCTTCGTGGTTGACGAAGACCTGGGTCTTGTATTGCAGCTTGCGGAAGGCGGCGCTGTGGATCACCCGGTCGCGGTCCCGCTGCCATGGGCTGCGGCCCGGGCTTTCCGGTTCCGGATGCAGGCGCCCGCGGGACGTTTCGGGCCGGACGGCGTAGGGGGCGTG
Organism: uncultured Acetobacteraceae bacterium; assembly: GCA_964247405.1. Lineage (GTDB taxonomy): Bacteria > Pseudomonadota > Alphaproteobacteria > Acetobacterales > Acetobacteraceae > CAHJXG01. The sequence goes on along the minus strand of CAXTUQ010000380.1, from coordinate 2,815 downwards.
GGACATGGACGCGACTATAAGGGATCGCGCGCCTGATGCGGCATCGGCATCTTCAATATGAGGACGGCACGCGCTATGTCTCCCTCATGAACAGCATCAGCGACATCACGCGCTTTTCCGTGTCCGACCGCGCCGCCGAGCGGGTGGCAGAGATTGTAGCCGCGCAGTCCCGCCCGGCGGCGCTCCGCGTTGCCGTGCTGGCCGGCGGGTGCAGCGGGTTCCAGTACAAGTTCGAGCTGGACGAGGCGGTACAGCCGGATGACTTCGTCGTGGAAATGCAGGGCGCCCGGGTGCTGGTGGACCCCGTGAGCCTGGACCTGCTGGCCGGGTCGCAGCTTGACTACACCGACGAGCTGATGGGCGCGCACTTCACGGTCCGCAACCCGAATGCGACTTCGGGCTGCGGCTGCGGCGCCAGCTTCGCCATCGACTGAGGCGGGTCCGGACGCCGCATCGGTGCGGATCGCAACCTGGAACGTCAACTCCATCCGCATGCGCGAGCAGCTTGTGGCGGACTGGCTGCGCCGGGTGCAGCCTGACCTGCTGCTGCTGCAGGAGATCAAGTGCGAGGCGGCAAGCTTTCCTGCTGCCGCGTTCGAGGCCGAGGGCTACGCGGCCAGCGTCGTCGGCCAGAAGTCCTACAACGGCGTCGCCGTGCTGTCGCGCGTGCCGGTCGAGGTGACGTGCCGCGGCTTGCCGGGCCTGCCCGAGGATGACGCCCAGGCCCGCTACATCGAAATCCGGGTCCAGGACGCCTCCGGGCCGATCACGGTCGGCAACCTGTATCTGCCAAATGGCAACTCCGGCGGCGACGCGGGATATGAATACAAGCTGCGCTGGATGGAACTGCTGGCTGACCGCGCTGCGGCCTTGCTGGCTGACGACCAGGCGGTGTTGTTCGCCGGCGATTATAACGTGTGTCCGGCCGACGAGGATTTCGCGTCCCGCACGCTGTCCCCGTCTGACGCCTTGATACGGCCGGAAACCCGCGCCCGGTTCCGCGCCCTGCAATGGCTCGGCCTGACGGACGCGATCCGGGCGTTGCAGCCGTCCGGGCCGGCCTACACTTTCTGGGATTACCAGCACGGCGCTTGGCCGCAGAACCGCGGGCTGCGCATCGACCACCTGCTGCTGTCGCCGGACCTCGCGGAACGACTGGCCTCCGCGAAGCCCGACCGGGCCGAGCGGGGCCAGCCGCAGCCGTCCGACCACGTGCCGGTCGTCATCGAATTGGCGTGAGGCTCAGAGCTTCAGCGTAGCGACCACGCAGCCGTGCCCGGCCGCTTGGTCGATGACCAAGGCTTGCGCCGGGTCCCCCTTGGCGAGCGCCGTGACTAGCCGCATGCCCAAGCTCCCGGAAAGGCGCGGCGCGAAGTCCGGGGAGAAGCCCGATCCTTCATCCTCGACCCGGACCTGCAATCCGCCGGGCACGCCGCGCAGGCTGACCAGCACGCGGCCGGCGCCGTGCTTCAAGGCATTGCCCACAAGCTCCGACGTGATCAGGCCAAGCGGCGTGGTCTGGTCGGCGGACAGTCTCAGGGGATCGGCTTGCACCGTGATCTCGCGGTGGTTCTCGGGCGTGTCAACCATGGCCTGGATGTCGCCGACCAGCGCGCGCAGGTAGGCCGCCGCGTCGGTCTGCGTCGCGGTTCCCCCTTCGTAAATGTGCCGGTGCACCGCGCTGATCGTCATGATCCGCCCAGCCGCCGCTTCAAGCTGCGTCCGCGTCTCGTCGCTGGCGGACCGCGCTTGCAGTTGCAGCAGGGCGCGCACCAGTTGCAGGCTGTTCTTCACCCGGTGATGCACCTCCAGCATCAACAGGTCCTTTTCGCGCAACAGGGCGTCCTTGGCCTGCTCCGTCGCGTGCCGCACCTGCGCCGCGGCGAGCACGCTTGAGAGGGATTGCAGGAACGCCGTGTCGGCCGCGACGAACTCGCCGCGCGCCGTGCCGTCCACCTCCAGCACGCCGAACGGGAGCGAGGCGTCGGCGGCGTCAATCGCCACGTTGATGGCGCTGTGGATTCCATGCTCCACCAGCAAGTCCGGCGTCTGGAAACGGTCCTCCTTGCCAAGGTTGTTCGACAGGACCGGCTCCCCCGTGTGCAGGGCGTAGCCGGCCGGGCTGCTCAGCCCGGCGCCCAGCGTCGCGTGCCCGACCACGCCGGGCCGCCAGCCCACCCCGGCGACGATCAGCAGGTCATCGGATTCTGGCCGGAAGCGCAGCACCTTGGCGAACTTGGTCTGCAGCCCGAGCGACGCGACGCGGCAGGCCTCTGTCAAGACGGGCGCCAGGTCCGTCGCCTTGAGCGCGAAGGTGCCGAAGCCGGCGACCATCTCCTGCTGCCGGAGCCGGGCGGCACGCTCGTCTTGCGGCGCGTTCAGGGCCTGTGCCGCCATGCTGCTGATGCGATCCTTCATGTCGTGCATCCTTGAGGTAACACCAAGGCAAGCCGATGAGCAGGCAGAAACTACGCAATTCAATTTGGCATCGAACGAAACACGGGGCCAGCATCAACAGGGATGGTGGAGGGGGTTGGATTCGAACCAACGTAGCCGTTACAGCAGCGGATTTACAGTCCGCCCCCTTTAGCCACTCGGGCACCCCTCCGCCAGGCCGCGGCAGAAACCGCAGGGCGGGCGGAGTAGCGCCGAACCGGGATGGCTGTCAACTGGCTGTCCTTGGGGACCGCCCGACTGTATAGGGTGGAGATGCGCAGCAAACACCCCGACCGGCCCGCCGGCGCGAAACCCTCTGGTTCGGCACGGCCCGGCAGCAGCTTTGCCCGCCCCGGCCATCTCCGGGACGCCGAGCGCG
>CAXTUQ010000379.1:0-6205 GCA_964247405.1 uncultured Acetobacteraceae bacterium | reverse complement strand
GTCAGGTAGAGGTCGACCCGTCGGTCGGCGTCGAAGTCGCCCGCGGCCACGCCCAGCCCCGCCCGATCGTCGGGGAGGCCGTAGGCCGTCGTGACGTCCTCGAACTTCCCGCCGCCCATGTTGACCAGCGCGCCGCCGGGGGCCAGCCCGCTGCTCGGATTGGAGGTCGCGGGCGAGGTCGCCGCGGTCAATGGCGACGCCGGGTGGCGCGTGGGGGACAAGGTGTGCGCACTGGCGAACGGCGGCGGCTATGCCGAGTACTGCGCGGTGCCGGGCACGCAGTGCCTGCCCTGGCCGGACGGCTATGACGCGATCCGCGCCGGGGCGCTGCCGGAAAACCATTTCACGGTTTGGGCCAACCTGTTTGGCCACGGCCGGCTTGTTCCGGGCGAGAGCGCGCTGGTGCATGGCGGGACCAGCGGCATCGGCGTCACGGCCATCCAGCTCGCGCATGAGTTCGGCAGCCGGGTGTACGCGACGGCGGGCAGCGCCGAGAAGTGCGACGCCTGCGTCCGGCTGGGCGCGGACGCTGCCATCAACTACAAGGAGGCCGACTTCGCCAGGTCCATCAAGGAGTTCACCACGGGCGCTGGGGTGAACGTCGTGCTGGACATGGTCGGCGGCCCTTACCTCGCTCGCAACCTGCGCAGCCTGGCGACCGACGGACGCCTGGTGCTGATCGCCTTCCTGGGCGGCGCCAAGGCCGAGGAATTGGACCTCACCGCCATCATGACCCGGCGCCTGACCGTGACCGGCAGCACCATGCGTCCCCGCACCGCCGCACAGAAGGGGGCCATCGCGTCCGCGCTGCGGGAGAAGGTCTGGCCGGTGCTGTCGGCTGGGCGCTGCGGCCCGCTGGTGCACGAGGTGTTCCCGCTGGACCGCGCCGCCGACGCGCACCGCCTGATGGAGAGCAGCGCGCACATCGGCAAGATCATGCTGCACGTTGCTGATTGAAGTTTCCCATGGGCAGGCGCAGGACCATGACGCTGGACGGCTTCCTGGTTTGGGAAGCCAATCAGCCCGAAAGGCATGAGTTTGACGGGTTCGGGCCAGTCGCCTGGAATGGCGGGACTGCAGCGCATTCGACGATCGGAACCAATCTCATTGCTGAGTTGTGCGGTCGGCTGCGTGGCAGGCCCTGCCGTGCCTACGGCTCGCTCCTGAAAATATTGGTCGCGGGCCGTGTGCGCTATCCCGATGCCTTCGTTGCTTGTACGCCAGCATCCAACGATGCGACTTGGATCACCGATCCCGTCGTGGTGTTCGAGGTTCTTTCGGAGAGTACTGCGCTCATCGATTGCACAACAAAGAATGCCGAATACCGCGACATACCTTCGGTCCAGCGCTACGTCATGCTGTCGTCAGAAAGCATTGCCGCCTTCATCTACGAGCGCATCGGAGACGGCTGGGTTGGCACTTTGGTGACTGACCCCGCAACGGTGCTCGCCATGCCGGAGGTCGGGATCGAGCTGCCTCTGGCCGGCCTCTACGATGGGTTGGAATTCGAGCCGGGCTGAGCCGCGTCAAAGGTCGGTCATCGCCCAGGATGGCACCCGGGTCAGCCGGGCGATCCAGCGCAGCGCGCCGGGCCAGGCGCGGACGGCTGCCACCGCCAGCCCGGGCCGTGCCCGCCCCGCGCGGTAGAGCCACCCCGCACGGTCGATCTGCCCCTTGATGTCCCGCCGCATCCTCGCGTGATAGGCCTGCGCATCCGATCCTCGGTGCGCCGTCACCGCCGCGAAGGCACTGTGCAGCGCAATCGAGATGCCGTCGCCGCAAAAAGATGGGATCACCCCCATTTGGTCGCCCAGGCGGAACAAGCCCGGCCAGTCGGCAGGACCCGGCGCGTGCAGGTGGCCATACGGCACGCGGAAAATCGACAGCGGCCGGCCCAAGACCTCGGCAGAACCGGCCAGGCGGCGGGCCAGATGCGGGCAGGCCTGCTCCAAATAGCACCGCACGCCAGGCCAGGCGCCGCCCGCCGCCTTGAACCGGGCGCGGTCGATCAGCAGGCACAGGTTGGCAACGCCGCCCTCGATAAGCTGCAGCCCGGCATAGCCGCCGCGGAACAGCAGGATTTCGACGTGACGCGCCAGTTCGGCTTGCTGCGCCGGAGCCAGGACGAAGTACATCTTCAGGCCGACCAAGTCCTCCGCTGTCCGGCCGGGTTGGCGACGCGCGCCGCGCAGGTTGTGCTTGCCTGTGGCGAGGAACACGGCGGGCGCAGAGAGATGGCCCGCGCCATCCACCTGCAGACCTGCCGGCGACGCGCTGCGGATCGCATGGCCGCGCAGCAGTTCGGCGCCTGCCTGCCCGGCCTGCGCCAGCATCGCCTCGTCCAGCGCGCGGCGGGACAGGCTCAGGCCCTGGAACTGCAAGGCCGCGCACGCTGCCCGGTCCCCGTGCACCAATCGCACCGCGTCGATCCGGGCCGCGCCGAGGGCAAGCGGGTCGATCCTCAGCCGGGCCAGGTAGGACTGCGCCTCATGGCTGATGAATTCGCCGCAGAGCTTGTCATGCGCCTGGGCTTCACGCTCGATCAGCAGGGACTTCGGCCCTAGCAAGCAAGCCACCGCGGCGCCGGCGACGCCTCCGCCTGCGATCAGCGCCTCCACCTCAGCGAACGCGGCTGACGCAGAAACGGAACGGCATGTGCCAGCGCACCGTCGCCTTGCCCGCCAGCCCCGCGCGCCGCAGCAGCGCGTCCCAGTCCCGCCGGCGGAAGCTGCGCGCCACGCTGATGGGGCCGTCATGCCGCACGAACCGATGCCACCCCGCGGCGGCGCTCAGCAGGCGGAAACCGTGGAACGCGATGGGATGGCGGTGCAGGTCGTTGACGAACCAGCCGCGCCGCGCCTGCGCCTCCATCCAGGCCAGGAACTCCACGACTTGCGCGTCCGTCAGATGGTGGGTGAACAAGGAGCTGATCACCACGTCCGTCTCGCCCGGGGGCAGGTCGAACAGGTCGCCGGTCACGTAGCGGATGCCCATGGCCGGGGGCGTCGCCGCCTCCGCCGCGGCGGTGCTCCAGGGGTTCAGGTCCACCCCCGACAGGTCCATTTGCAGGCCGCGCCGGGTGCCCCAGCGGTGGATGCGGCGCAGCATGTCGCCCTCGCCGAACCCGGCATCCAGCACCGACAGCCGCTCGCCCGCCGCCATGCCGCGCGTCACACGGCGCATGAAGGCGAGGGTCGGGGGGTGGGCCAGCGTCACGCTGTTTACCGCCGCGAGATCCGCCAGGCACTGCGCGAAGTCTTCCGCGCTGACCGCCTCCGTGTCCATCCACTCCAGTTGCGGGCTGCGCTGGCGGAAGTCGGTCATAGCAGGCTGAACCGGAACGTCTCGGCGCACAGGCCGGGGCCGAACGCCATGGCGATGCCGGGTCCCGCGGCGCCCTGCGCCAGAATGCGCGACAACACGAACATCAGCGTGGCGGAGGACACGTTGCCCACGGCGTGCAGCACCGCCCGGGAATGCCGCAGCGCGTCGGACGGCAGGCGCAGCCCGGCCTCCACCGCGTCCAGCACCGTGCGGCCCCCGGCATGGACCGCCCAATGCGCGACGCCCGCGATGTCCCCGCCGCGCAGGAAGCCGCCGGCGTCGTTGCGCTCGGCCTCATGGCGCAAGGCAGTGGCGATCCGCCCCGGCACCTTGCCGGACAGGTGCATGTCGAACCCCTGGTCGCCGATGCGCCAGGTGATCAGGTCCTGCGTGTCCGGGATGGTGCTGGCGCGGAAGTCGTGCAGCGCGATGCCCCGCGCCTCCGCCGTCACCAGCGCGGCCGTGGCCCCGTCGCCGAACAGCAGGAAGGACAGCACGCGCTCCAGGTCCGCCGTTTCTTGCAAATGCAGCGAGCACAGCTCCAGGTTGACCACCAGCACCCGGGCGTCCGGGTCGGACCGCACGATGTGATGCGCGGCGCGCAGCGCGGGCACGGCGGCGTAGCAGCCCATGAAGCCGACCAGCGTCCGCTCCAGCGCGCCGCCCAGCCCGAGGCGCTCGGCGATCATCTGGTCCAGCCCCGGCGCGGTGAACCCGGTGCAGCTTGCGACCACCAGATGGCTGATGCGCTCGTGCTCGACCCCGAGCCGCAAGACCGCTTCGGCGGCCAGCGCCACGGCGTCCACCTCGTAGCGCGCCATCCGGGCGGCGGTGCCGGGGAACGCGCCGCGGCGGTAGAAGCCCTCGGCATCAACCCTCTCCGCGCCGGGCACGCCGGGCTGAAAGGAGGAGTAGCGGTGGGCAATCCCGGCGCGCTCCGCCATGCGCTCGAACACGGTGCGCGCACGGTCGTCGGTCAGCAGGGTGCGGGCAAAGGCCACGAACGCCTCATGCACATCATGCGGCGGGACGGCGGTGCCGATCCGGTTGATGTGCGCGGTCATGCCGCCCGGAACGCCAGCACGGCGTTCAACCCGCCGAACGCGAAGGAGTTGGACAGCGCCGCCTGGATCGGCACGGCGCGGGCGACGTTGGGCACGCAGTCCACGTCGCACTCCGGGTCCGTTTCCCGGAAACCGGCCGTCGGCGGCAGCACGCCGTCCCGCAGCGCCATGACCGTCGCCACCGCCTCCAACGCGCCGCCGGCGGACAGGCAGTGCCCGATCATGCTCTTGCTCGACGAAACCGGCGGCGGGCGTCCGAACACATGGCGCAACGCCGCGCTCTCGATCCGGTCGTTCAGCCTTGTGCCGGTGCCGTGGGCATTCACGTAGCCGATCTCGGAAGCGTCAAGCCCGGCGTCGTCAAGCGCCGCCTGCATCGCGGCGGCCGCGCCCCCAGCGTCCGGCGCGGTGATGTCGGCGGCGTCGGCGCTCATCCCGCTGCCGGCGACCTCTGCGAGGATGGTGGCGCCGCGGCGTTGCGCATGGTCCCAGTCCTCCAGCACCAGGACGGCAGCACCCTCCCCAAGCACCAGTCCGGTGCGGTCACGGGAAAACGGGCGGCACGTATCGGCGCTGAGCACACGGAGGGCTTCCCAGCACTTGAACACGCCGACGACGATGGAGGCGTCCGCCCCGCCGGTCAGGATCACCTCGGCTCGCCCGGCGCGGATCGTGTCGGCCGCCAACGCGATGGCGTGGTTGCCCGATGCGCAGGCGGAGGCGACGGCGTAGCACGGGCCGCGCAGCCCGAACTCGATTGAAAGGTGCGACGCCGGGGCGTTCGGCATGACCCGCGGCACGGTGAACGGGTGCACCCGGCTGGCCCCTTCGCCGTAAAACGCCAGGTAACTCGCATCAAGGCTGGATTGCCCAATGGCCGCCGCCATGATCGCGCCGCGCCGCGCCGCCTGCGTGGGATCAGGCGCCAAGCCGGCCTGACGCACTGCCTCCCGTGCCGCCACGACGGCAAGTTGCGCCGAACGGTCCAACATCGGGAGACGCCGGCTGTCGAAGTGGGCTGCCGCATCGAACCCGACGATTTCGGCAGCGATGCTGGCCGAAAGGCGGCTCGTCGGAATTCCGGCAATCGGCCCGATGCCGCTCCGTCCCGCCTGCAAAGCAGACCACGCGGCGGCCACGTTGCCGCCCACGGCGCAGATCGCCCCAAGCCCGGTGACGGCGACCCGCCGCCGCATATCATCTGGCATCTAGGCGGGGCAAATCCGACGGTGCCGCTTCCAAGGTGCCAAGCACATGCTGAACCAGGTCACCAACCGTTTGGAACTCCGCCCCGGTACGCTCCGACACGACCGGAATGTCCACCTTGTAGCGTTCCTCTATCGCGAAGATCGCTTGCACGAGGTCGAGCGAAGCGATGTCCAGGTCGCTGATGACGGCGTCCGGCCTCAAGCGTGCCCGGTCCACGCCAGTTTCCTTGGCGATGAGGTCTAGGATCTCTGCGCTACGCGGGTCGTGCATCGTCAGTCCAACGCCTGTGCTTGGGTGCAGCACAAGAGGAAGCGACGCTCTCCGTGTGCAACATTGTCGTTTCCGGTTCTGTGTTCCAATGTGCCCAGCCGATCCGGCACGCAGTCGGCGGCGTCGAGCCGATGCTGGGGCTGCCGCCGGCGGTATAGGCCGGGGCGCTTTCGTCGAAGCGGCTCCAGCCGCCCCGGCGGTACTCGTCGGCCCGGGTGCCGATATCGACCGTCGCGTGCTTTGCCAGGATGGACTCGGCCATGGCGCTCTGGCTTCCCTCTGAGCGCACCGTCACCAGCGTGCCGCCGCGGCGCACGCCCTCGGCGTAGGTCCCGTGG
>CAXTUQ010000378.1:0-6211 GCA_964247405.1 uncultured Acetobacteraceae bacterium | reverse complement strand
GTCCAGGACCTCCGCGGCTCGCGCCCCACCACGTCCCGCCCCCGGCCGCTCCGCACCGTCGCCATCTCGGCGCGGGTGACGAGCGACGCCGGGGGGCGGTTCGGCCGCCGCGCGGTGGTCCGGCTGGGCATCACGCCAAAGGAGCCGTTGTTTCAGGTCCTGACTTGGGAGGCGTTGGCGGAGTAGGGTTGGTAGGATCGAGCTAAGAGACGGTTTTCAGAATTCCTGTGCGAGCAGTCCTGCAACCACGAATATGCATGCGGTTTGGAGCAGGGCTTGAACGATGAAGCCGCGCCGGTCGTAGCGCAAGGCGAGGCGCTTGTTTTCCAGCAGCCAGGCATTACTGCGTTCCACCGGCCAACGCTGCTTACCCAAGCTTGACCCGCTCGGCTGGCGACGTTTGTGGATGCAGGGTTCCGCGCCGAAGCTGCGGCACAGGGCGCGGTTGCCCTCGGGATCATCCCCTTTGTCGGCGAACAAGGTGCTGATGCGCGCCATGATGGCAGAGGCGGCCAGGAACAGACGTTTGAACAGGACGGTGTCGTTGACGTTCGCCGCTGTCGCCATGCACGCAACGGGCACGCCGTCCCCATTCACCGCGACATGGTATTTCGTGCCTTTCTTGCCGCGGTCGGTGGGGATGGCCCCGGTGAGGTCGCCGCCGCGCTTGGCCCGCACCGAACAGCTGTCCAGGATCAGGACAGGGTTGCCGCGCAGCTCGCCGAAACGCGAAGCGTTTGCGGCTGTAGCTACGAGGAGCGCGTGCACCTTCCGCAGCAGGTCCGTGCGTGCCCAGCGCATGAAGGCGCGGCTCAGGGTCGAGCCGCTCGCCTTGTGCTCGCCCGCCCGCAGGCTGCGCCACGGCGTGCCCTCGCGCAGGAACTGGCGCAGCGTGGCCAGCACCCGCACGGTTTCGGCCGGTGGGTGCCCTGGCGTAGGCTCACGTGGGTCCGCACAACACTCGATCACCGTCGCGATCAGGTCTAAAATCCTGGCGTCCAAAGCTGTCTCCGCGTCCGCAAACCTCGGAGATGGGCATCGGCACGATCAGCCAGAACTCAGGTCAATTCAACTCAGGGCAGTTGTGGAAACCGCCTCTTAGGCAAGAAGTGGACCCAGCTCGGCGTCCTCAATCTTAGAGCCGTTCTCCCTCCATAACCGCAGGATTATCGGACAGACGTTTGTAGGTCATCGATGGAGATGTCGCTCCCTTCACCGATAGAGATGTCCTAGCTGGCATTCTGCCGCGAGCGAGATGGGGCGGCCAGGCATGACGGCGAACCAATTCAATTAATACCCTGTCAAGCCGGACATTTTCTGGACTGATGGCCAAGCTACCAAGAAAGGGGAGCAATTACTTTGCACTACCGTCCTCAACCTGGGTAGCGAAACAGATCAGGATTTTGGTGGCGATGTGGGCGGCGTTTGCGCAGTGCCGTGGGCATCGTCCGCCGGCCAGAGGAGCGATAAGTTCGGGGCGACACGCTCCTCGCGTGGATAGGCGGCTCGCATGGCTTGGGTGACAGCTTCAGTACGCCGCGATGTCATAGTCGGGTCAATCAGAAAGAACGCAAAGCCCTTATTCTTGATCATGTCCAACAGCGGCCGTTCGTCCCATCGCCCCATTTCGGCGAGTTCGGTGACGATGGCCGGCTCAAACAGCACGGGTTTGCCAGCCCGGAGCAAGAAGACCATATCGTCCGACGCGACGGGTTTCGTTGCCGCTGCAATCTGGGCAACAAGCTCTTCGCCGTGTTGCAGGTCGGGATGGTTGGGAAGAATTCGGAGCGGCTGAACGCCCACGGTCAGGATCAAGGCCGCCAAGATCTCTGCCAACGTCCGAGACGGGCCGGCTGCAGCGCGGGCCAAGTCCATCATCCAAACTCCTATGAGAGTGCAACCGCTGCTCAACCACGCCAACATGTAGTTGAAACTCGCGCCGGATTTGAAGACGGTGAACAGCATCAGGGTGTTCAGGATGAAATAGACCGAAAGCAACGCCCGGCCTGTCGTATTGGCATCGTGCAACGGGATCGAGCGCATATCCCGGGCGATGCCGGCGGCACCGGAACGCCAGGACGGCAGCAGCCCTCCCATGACGGTTAGACCAGCAACCGCGCCGAGCGGGAACACCAGCACGCCCAGCCGCTCTGGCCAGAACACCCAAAAAACATGCTGGACGCTGAACCGGTTCACGTTGCCGCCGACGATGTTCGCGAGGAATCCGCCATCGGTGAGAACCTGCAGCCAGGCGACGACCCCCAAGCCCATCGCACCCACAAGGACAGCCGCGCCGATCATGGGCCGGGGATGCCGCCAGACGCCTACCAGGAACACCGCGATCCCGGCGGTCACCTGCGTTTGCTTGGCGAAAACCGCGGCCGTGCAAAGGACCAAGGCGGCGACCGTCGCCCAGAAGCGTCCATTTCCCCACATGAAGACAAGGAAAGCGAGCAGGGGCAACATGATGGACGGCATGTCCACCCGCATAAGCATCCCCCAGGCTCGGAACGTATACAGGGACAACGGCAGCAATCCGGCAACCACGGCCAGCGCAACTTGCAGCGGCACTGTCTTTTGCCCGGCAATCCTGCCGACCTGCAGCACGACCACCGCGGTCAATGGGGCGATCAGGGCCGTGCAAACCATCGAGGCGAGCCGGCCGGCCGCCAGCAAGTCAGGCTCGAACGCCAGCGCGGCCTTGGCAAGGATGTAGAAAAGTGGGGGATAGTGGAAGACGATGATCGGAAACCCGTCCGGGGCCTGGTAGGCGCGGGGACCCGGCATCAGTTCGGCCTGTTGCCAGACGATGCCTTCCCCGTAGTCGAACTGGAACGGATAATGGACCGCGACAAGCCAATCCATGCCGACCCCGGCGACATGCATCGCCAACAGGACAAGCAGAACGCCGATCGCGGCCTTCATCAATCGGCGGGCCGGCGTGGAGCGGACCTGCTGCATCAGGGCCGCCTTGGCCGGGCGCGCAGGAGCATCTGCTTGCCGATCGGCTTGATGGGCGACGCCAGCCAAGCCCGGATCAGGAGGGGGTATACTGGAAGCCGCCCCTTGACGGAAAGCGGCATGAACCGCGGCTCGACCAGGAACACGTCGTAGCCGTTCGCCGTCAGGAAATCGCGCAGGCTCGTGTGGCTGTAAATGCTTTTGTGGTCGAAATCGTCGAAGTATTCTTTGTAAGCATAGCGATAGTTGGGCTGAACGATGGTTAGGTCGCCCTGCGCCGATAGCTTCCGCCGCAGAACCTTCAGCACGACCGAGAAGTCTGCTTGGGTCAGATGCTCGAACAGGTTGCTGGCGAAAGCGAAATCGACGCTGCCATCCTGCAGGAAATCGAGGTCCATGACGCTTCCGACGTTGTGCTCGATCCCAGGCGCCAAGTGCCGCGGGAAATCGGCCCAGGCGTCCACGGCGATGCGGCGGCGTGCGGTGACGGAGTTGATGAAATTACAATAGCCGGCCCCGAGGTCCAGGACGGTATCGCCCGCATCCACCATGGCGCTGAAACGATAACGCCAGAGCGCCGTCCAAAGCACGTCGCGGCGCTTGTCCTCCGGCAGGCGGGAACCGTGGTAGTCGAGTTCCGTCACGTGCCGAGGGCCTTCCACGTCGCCGTGATCCCAAACAGCATCCTGGCGCCCACCTTCAAGGCCCGCCGGTTGTTGACGTTGCCGCCTTTGCTCACGCCCACCCGCGGATGGAAGCTGATCGGGCATTCCACGATGTCGAGGCCGAGGCCGAGCGCCATGTCGAGGAAGTGGGCGTTGAACTCAAGGTTGACCGTGGGATCAAGCTGCGGGAGCAGCCTGCCGAGCGCTTCCCGGCGGCACGCCTTGTAGGTGGTGCCGACATCGGTGATCGTGCTTCGCCCGAGATGCTTGGCTTCCAGCAGCTTGCCGACGAACAGGTTGCCATAATACATGAAGGTGCTGAGCTGCGTGAAGCGCGCCCGCAACCCTTCCACAGTGCGCGTACCGTTGACGATGTCTGCGTGCGGCAGGTAGGCGAGGAACTTGTCTAGGTCGTAGGCGCGGAACGTCCGATCCCCCTCGCACAGCACGATCACGGGGGCGTTGCGCGCCAAGCCTTCCTTGTAGCAGCGATAAACGCATTGGCCGTAGCCCTGCGCCGGTTCGTTCACCACCGTCGCCCCGGCATCCACCGCGCGCTCCAGCGTGCGGTCCCGGCTATTGTTGCTGACGACGATCACCTCCGACACCAGGGGATGGCTGCGGAAATCGCGCACGGCCGCGCCGATGCTCTCCTCGTCATTGTAGGCCGTCAAGGCGACGATGACTTGCCCGGGTTCCACGGCGTCGTAGCGCACGTTCAGCCGTTGGGTCCGCTTCCCGCCCAACAGGATCAGCAGGTCGAGCAGGGACAGCAGGATGCCAAGCACCAGGGGAACACCACTATACCAGACGATCCATTCGTTGACTTCCAGCAACCAGCGTCCGCCGATCAGGTGGCGTGGCAAGGCGATCAGGACGCCGAACAGGTACGTAAGGATGCCAAAACAGATTAGGAGAATGCCGTACATGAGAGAATGGGCGTTCCTCGCACGCACGAACTGCTGCAGCGGACTAGCCAATCTATGCAATGAGCATACATCATACATTGTTTTGATAACGCACCGTATCCCATTTTGATAAAGGCGTCTATACGATCGACCGATACACTGATCATTTCTCCTTGCGGCAATCGCAACCTCAGTCGTCGGCCAGGGATTGCTGAAGGCCGGCGCAAACGCGGCCAGCATTCCCATCAAGCCGAGGCCGAACATGCTGGCACCTGGATAAAGGAATAGGCCTCGCGGGCTGAACAGCAACAAAAGACGCAGGTGCCGCCAGCCATCGCGCCAGCTCCGCAGGTGCGCCGACCGTCCCCTCCCGTCCGGGGCCAGCGTGGCTGGCACTTCGGTTATACGCAGCCGCTGCAACGTAGCCTTTACGACCATCTCGCTGGCAAACTCCATGCCCGGCGCAGAAAGGCCCAGCCGCAGAATTGCGTCGCGGTCAAAGCCGCGCAGGCCGCAATGGAAGTCTCGGCACTCGCTGCGAAACAGCAGGCGGCCCACGCCGCTCAGCACGGGGTTGCCGAGATAGCGGTGCAACGGCGGCATTGCGCCAGGCTGGATGCTGCCGGCGAAGCGGTTGCCCATCACAAGCTCCGACCCGGCACGGAGGCGGCTGAGGTACGAATCCAGCTTGCTGAAATCGTAGCTGTCGTCGCTGTCGCCCATGATGACCCAGCGCCCGCGTGCAGCCTGTATGCCGGCAATCAGGGCGCTGCCATAGCCGCGCCGCGCCACATGGACCACCCGCGCACCGAGCCGTCCTGCGATGCCTTGAGAACCGTCCGTGCTGCCGTTGTCCGCGACCAGTACCTCCCCGACGATGCCGGCGCGGTCCAGAAAGTCCTGCGCCTTGCGGATACATGCCTGGAGGGTCGCTGCCTCGTTCAGGCAGGGCATCAGGATTGACAACTCGACAAGCTGATCCGTCGCGGCGGCACCTGCGGTCGCCGTGTCACCCCTGGGACGGCTGCAACCGCAATCGTCTAACAGACATAGGTCAATGTCATGCTGGTCCATGCGAACATAGTAAGGCCACTCGAAGCGCCACAAATGTCAGGAACCGTCAAATTTGACCTTTGGGGCGCCCGGCCTGCGTCGCGTTCCGGCGCCGCAAAACATGGTGGCGGCAGGACGGGCTTTGCCCATCCTGCTGCCACCGTCATCAATCGCTGCGTCGCAGAATTCAGTCACAGCCTCTACGGATTGCAGATCAAATCCGCCCCGCTGTCGCCCGCCTGGTTGTTGGGGCCGCGGGAGCACAGGTCGAAGTCATGGCCGGGCCGGCCGGCCGGGCTGCGATACAGATAGGGCCGGTTCCAGGGGTCGAGCGGCTCGGCGTCGCCCTTCAAATAGGGGCCGCCCCAGCCCGCCGTGCCGGACGGCCGGACGTTGAGCGCGGCCAGGCCCTGCTCCGTCGTGGGATAGCTGCCGACATCGAGCTTGTAGAGGTCGAGGATGGAGGAAATCCGCTCGATCGACTGCTTGGCGACCGAGGTGCGGGCACCGCCCAACTGGCGCAGCGCCGCCGGGGCGACCAGGCCGATCAAGAGTCCCAGGATCGCGATCACCACCAGGATTTCCAGCAAGGTGAAACCGGCGTCGTTGCGGTCGGAAGAGGGG
>CAXTUQ010000377.1:0-6216 GCA_964247405.1 uncultured Acetobacteraceae bacterium | reverse complement strand
GGTTCACCCCGGGGCTGGGATTGGAAGCGGTGGAGGACGCGGTCGCGGTCGGCGCCCCCGCCGTAGCCGGAGGCTTGGGCGCGGGTGCAGGCGCCGCATCGGCACCGGCCGCATCCAAGGTGGCGAGCACCGCACCCACCTCGACCTCCGCGCCCTCCTCGGCGGAGATGGCGCCGAGCGTGCCGGCACCGGGCGCGTTGACCTCGACCGTGACCTTGTCGGTTTCAAGCTCAACCAGAGGCTCGTCCGCCGTCACGCTCTCGCCCGCCTTCTTCAGCCAGCGCGCCACGGTTGCGGTCGTGACGCTCTCGCCCAGGGTGGGGACCTTGATCTCGGTGGCCATTCGATGCCTGTCCTTACGCGTTCATGCCGAGCGCATCGCGCACCAGCGCCATCTGCTCCGCGGCGTGCACCTTGGCGAGTCCGGTGGCCGGGCTTGCGGCCTCGACACGCCCGGCATAGCTGGGCCGCGTGGCCCGGCCGCCGTTGCCCGCAAGCACCCGCTCGATCCGGCGGTCCACGAAGCTCCAGGCACCCATGTTCGCCGGCTCCTCCTGGCACCATACCACGTCCGCGTTGATGTATGGCTTCAACGCGGCGGCGAGGGTCTGCTCCGGGAACGGGAAGATCTGCTCCAGGCGGAGGATCGCCACGTCCTTCACGCCCTTCTCCCGGCGCTCCGTCAACAGGTCGTAATAGACCTTGCCGGAGCAGACCACCACGCGACGGACCTGGTCGTCCGGCACCAGCGTGTCCAGCTCGTGCAAGACGACGCTGAAATGGCTGTTCTCCGCCATGTCGGCGAGGTTGCTGACCGCGAGCTTGTGGCGCAGCAGCGATTTCGGCGTCATGATGACCAGCGGCTTGCGGAAGTTGCGCTTCAACTGCCGCCGCAGCGCGTGGAAGTAGTTGGCCGGCGTGGTCAGGTTGCACACCGTCATGTTGCGCTCGGCGCAAAGCTGCAAGTACCGCTCCAGCCGCGCCGAGCTGTGCTCCGGCCCCTGCCCCTCGTAGCCATGCGGCAGCAGCAAGGTGAGGCCGCTCATGCGCAGCCACTTGGTCTCGCCGCTCGCCAGGAACTGGTCGATGATGACCTGCGCGCCGTTGGCGAAGTCGCCGAACTGCGCTTCCCACAGCACCAGCACCTTGGGGTCCGCAAGGGTGTAGCCGTACTCGAAGCCCAGCACGCCTTGCTCCGACAAGAGCGAGTTGTAGATCTCGATCTTCGCCTGGTCCGACCGGATGTTGTTGAGCGGCACGTACTCGTTCTGGTTGCTCTGGTCGGTCAGCACCGCGTGGCGCTGGCTGAACGTGCCGCGCTGGCAGTCCTCGCCCGACAAGCGCACCCGGCTGCCCTCGATCAGCAGGCCGCCAAAGGCCAGCGCCTCGCCGGTGGCCCAGTCGATGCCTTCGCCAGTCTCGATCATGACGCGCTTGGCTTCAAGCTGCCGGACGATCTTGGGATTGAGGTCGAAGTTGTCCGGCGGGGTGTAAAGCGCGCGGCCAACCTGACGGAGCTGCTCGGTTGACAGCTCCGTCGTGTCCTCATGGCGCTCGTCCAACTGGTCAGAGCGCGACAGCCCGGCCCAATGGCCTTCCAGCCAATCCGCCTTGTTCGGCTTGTAGGCCTGCGCCGCCTTGTAGGCGTCCTCCAGCGTGCCCTGGAACCCGTCCCACAGCGCGCGGGCCTCTTCGGCCGGCACGCTGCCCTCGGCGGCCAGGCGCTCGGCATACAGCGTGCGCGTGGTGGGGCGCTCCTTGATCGCGCGGTACATGATCGGCTGGGTGAAGGCCGGCTCGTCCGTCTCGTTGTGGCCGTGGCGGCGGTAGCAGACGATGTCGAGCACGAAGTCGGTGGCAAACGTCTGGCGGAACTCGGCCGCGAGGCGGGCGCAGAAGATCACCGCCTCCGGCTCATCGCCGTTGACGTGCAGGATGGGGCACTGCACCGACTTGGCGACGTCCGTGCAGTACAGGCCGGAGTAGGCGTGAGCGGGGACCGTCGTGAAGCCGATCTGGTTGTTGACGATCAGATGAATGGTGCCGCCGGTGCGGTAGCCGATCAACTGGCTCATCGCCAGCGTCTCATATACCAAGCCCTGCCCGGCAAAGGCCGCGTCGCCGTGCATCAGGATGCCCATGACGCTGCGGCGGGCCTTGGTGTCGCCCGCCATGTCCTGCCGCGCCCGCACCTTGCCGACCACCACGGGATCGACGGCCTCCAAATGCGACGGGGTCGGCTGGAGCGAGATATGCACGTCGTGCCCGGCCACCTCCACGTCCGTGCTGGTGCCGAGGTGGTACTTCACGTCGCCTGATCCCTGCACGTCGTCCGGCTGCGCGCTGTTGCCGCCGAACTCGCTGAACACGGCGGTGAACGGCTTGCGGACGATGTTGACCAGGGTGTTGAGCCGCCCACGGTGCGGCATGCCGATGGCGATCTCCCCCACCCCGGCGCGCGCCGCCGTGTCGATGATCGCATGCAGCGCCGGGATGGTGACCTCACCGCCCTCCAGGCCGAAGCGCTTGGTCCCGACGTAACGCTTTTGGCAGAACGCCTCGAAGCCCTCCGCTTCCGTCAGTTGCGCCAGGATGGTGCGCTTGGCGGCAGGGTCAAAGCCCCCCACCCACGGGGCGCCCTCGATCCGGCGCTGAATCCAGTTCTTCTGCCCGGGGTCCTGGATGTGCATGAACTCGACGCCGATGGGTCCGCAGTAGCTGGCGCGGATGATGCCCATGATCTCCCGGATTGTGGCGCTCTCGCGGCCGAGCACGTTGTCGATGAAGATCGGGCGGTCCAGGTCGCCCGCCCCGAAGCCGTAGCTGGCCGGGTCAAGCTCGGCATGAGACTTCGGCAGCTGCAGGCCGAGCGGGTCGAGCTTCGCTTCCAGGTGGCCGCGCACGCGGTAGGCACGGATCAGCATCAGCGCGCGCAAGCTGTCGAGCGCCGCCGCGCGCACCTGCTCCGGGGCGGCGCCCGCCGGGCCAGGCGTCGGAGCGGGCACGGCCTTGCCGCCCTTGGCCCCAGGCTTCGCCGCCTCCAGCCTCGCCAGTTCCGGCTCCGCCACGTCGAAGTGCCGGGGCGCCCAGGACGCGCCGCTTGCGTCGGTCAGGATGCCCCGGGCCTCGTCGTTCAAGGCGCCGAACAGCTCGGCAAAGCTTGGATCGACGCTGGCCGGGTTGGCGGCCCAGCGCGCGTATAGGTCGGCGACGAAGGCGGCGTTGCCGCCGTTGAAGGCTTGGACGAGCACATCTACGCCGGGCATGCGTGGTTCCTCATGACATCATCGGGCGCCGAAGCGCGTCTCGCAGAAAATGGGCATAATCTACCCGACCTGGCGCGTTGCCAGGGTTGCCGATCTTGCATGGGAGGGACAGCGCATGGACCGGCGGCGGGGTCAGCCCACCAGCTTGCGGCTCGCGTCGATCAGTTCCTGGACGGACGCGCAGCTCTTGTCGAACGCCGCCTTCTCGGCCCCGTCCAGCGCGATCTCGACGATGCGCTCGACGCCGCCCGCGCCGATCACCACGGGCACACCGACATACAGGTCGTTCACGCCGTACTGCCCGGACAAATGCGCCGCCGCCGGCAACACGCGCTTCTTGTCGCGCAGGAAGCTCTCGGCCATGGCGACGGCGCTGGCCGCCGGGGCGTAGAAGGCGCTGCCCTTTTCCAGCAGCTTCACGATCTCGCCCCCGCCGTTCGCGGTGCGGGCGACGATGGCGTCGATCTTCTCCTGCGTGGTCCAGCCCATCTTGACCAGGTCCGGCACCGGGATGCCGGCGACGGCGCTGTAGCGCACCAGCGGCACCATGGTGTCGCCGTGGCCGCCCAGCACGAAGGCGGTCACATCCTCCACCGACACGTTGAACTCGTGCGCCAGGAACAGGCGGAAGCGGCTGCTGTCCAGCACGCCGGCCATGCCGACCACCATATGCGGCGGCAGGCCGGACTTCTTCTGCATCACCCACACCATGGCATCGAGCGGGTTGGTGATGACGATCACGAAGGCGCCGGGGCAGTAGGTCTTGATCCCGTCGGCGACCGTC
Organism: uncultured Acetobacteraceae bacterium; assembly: GCA_964247405.1. Lineage (GTDB taxonomy): Bacteria > Pseudomonadota > Alphaproteobacteria > Acetobacterales > Acetobacteraceae > CAHJXG01. Next base: position 2,166 of record CAXTUQ010000377.1, on the reverse strand, counting down.
GCGATCACCCCGGCGTTCTTCGCCACCAGGTCATCGCGGCTCATGCCGGGCTGGCGGGGAAAGCCGGCGGTCACGATCACCACGTCGGAGCCGGCGATGGCCGCGTAGTCGCTGCCGCCCACCATGCGGCTGTCGAAGCCATCGACCGGGCCGGACTGCATGATGTCCAGCGCCTTGCCCGCCGCCACGCCGCCAAACACGTCGAACAGCGCCACGTCGCCCAGCTCCTTCAGCCCGATCAGGTGGGCGAGCGTGCCGCCGATGTTGCCGGCGCCGATCAGGGCGATCTTGTTGCGTGCCATGGGGGATTCCTGGTTGGACGGTATGCCGGGGCAGGAAGGCAGAGCCAATCAAACTGCCCACCGAGCCGAAACGCCCGGTGCGATAACCTATCCCGTGCGGGCAGGCAATACGCGCAACGGCTGCGCGTCGCGTCAGGACGCCGGATCAGAACGCAGCCTGGGCCCGCAGCGCCACCGCCTGAATCCGCTGCCCCACCTGCGTCGTGCCCGCCGCGTTCAAGCGGTCCACGTTGATGATGTCGTAGTCCAGCATGAAACGGAACTGATCGTTGGGATACCAGTTCAGGCCGACGGCATAGATGTCCTGGTTGCCGCCATAAACGCCGCCGGTGCTGGCGGCGGACCGCCCGCGCGTCACGCGGTCGTTGAGGTCGATGTTGCTGTAGCGGGCAACGGCCTCCAAGGCGCCGAAGCCGCTGAAACGGCCGTCGCGCAGCGAGAAGGGCTGGGCCGGGTGCGGGCTGCCGAAGGCGGCGGCGTTGTTGACGTAGCGCCGGGGTTCGCCGGTGATCACCCAGCTCGCCTCCGCATAGCCGCCGCTGAACTGCAGCCCGGGCGTCCGTACGGTGGCGCCGCCATTCGTCCGGTCCACGCCGATCGTGATGTACTCGCCCTGCAGCAGGACGTTGCGCCAGCGCAGCGCGAACTCCGGGCCATAGGTGTAGGCGCTGCGGGCGTTGAGCGCCCCGGTGCTGACCAGCAGGTTGTTGTCGATCCGCAGCTCCGGCCGGTCCGAGACGGTGAGCGTCTGCCCGGCGCTGTTCCGCTGGATGCGGAACGCGTCAGAGGCGGAGAAGCCGGCATGGACGTCCCAATTATCGGTCGCGACCGGCCGTCCGGCAACACGGAGCGTGGCTCCGGTCTGCGACGGCTGGGCCGGCAACGTGGTCTGGCTGCCATAGGGCGCGCCCGTCAGGTAGGACGCGATGAAATAGCGATCCCCCACCCAGCGCACGCCGGCCGACGACCGCCCGTCGCCGGCAACGATATTGCGGGCTGCCTCGACGATGCTGGGCCGCTCAAGGAAGAAGAAGTCATTCGAGCTCATGCTGTCCTGCAACGTCAGCCACGGCTTGAAGTAGCCAAGTGTCAGCGTGAGCGGCTTGATGGGGGTGTAGTTGATGTTCGCTTCATAAAGCCTGACAACACCATCAGGGCTATTGCCGAAATCCGGCGTCAGGTTGACCTGGAAATCCTCGTACTTGAACACGAATGGGATTCGCGCGCGGCGCAGGTTCTCGCCGAAGGTGTTCAGCCGCGGCACCAGCCGCGTGTCTGGCGTCCGGCTCCCCTGGAACAGCCCGCCAACGTCATAATGGAGCTGCAGCCCGACCGCGAGCGAGTAGCGGCCGTCATTGGACGCAAGGGTCGGCCGGCCATTCGGGAAGCTGAGGCCGCCGGGGTTCGCGGCGGCGGGCGGCGCGCTGGTGGAGGGTTCGGCGGTGCTGCTGGTACGGTTGGTCTGGCCAACGTTGGACCCGGCATTCTGGCCGACGTTGAACCCAGGCGGGGCCGGCTGCCCGGCGCCGGGCGCGGGCGCCCGTTGAGCCGTCTGGCTCTCCTGCTTGGCACGCGCACGCGCGGCCTCTTGCCGGGCGGCGCGGATCTCCGCATCGCGGGACGAAAGGTCGCGCCGGACCCGGGCCAGCTCCCCCTGCAAGGCGCGGATCTGCGCCTCGATGGCAGACAGGCGAGGGTCCTCCTGCGCCAACGCCGGAGCGGCGACCGTCGAAAGGATGCTGCCGGCCAAGAGGAAACGGATGAAACCTCGGGTCATTCTCAACCTGCCAATCAAACGCGCCGCAATTTGAGACTTCTAACTTGGGATAGCGGCGATCATCTGGCATGCTGACGCGGTGTGTTG
>CAXTUQ010000376.1:0-6230 GCA_964247405.1 uncultured Acetobacteraceae bacterium | reverse complement strand
AGCTTCTGGTGGCGCCGACCCGGCTGACCTACCTCGCCTTGTTCTCCGACACCGCGGCGCGGGAGGGCGGATACGGCGCCGTTTGCGCGCTCGCGGAACGCTTCGGCGCCGCGCCGCCGTCCCCGGGCGCCAACCACTACAGCGCCGACCTCGGCCCGTTCCGCATCAAGTGGGAGCGGCACACCGAGTTCGTCCGCTACAAGTTCATCGTTTCGGGCACCGGGACGGACCCGTTCGACGACCCGGCCATCGCCGCCGTGCCCGCGGACTGGCTGGCCAGCCTGCCCGGCCAGGTCATGGTCGCCACCCACGTCGCACTGCTGCCGCAGGACGACGACGAGGCGCAATCCCTCGCGGCGGCGCGGCGGCTGTTCCCGGGCGTGCTGGTGGGATCGGCGGTCAGCAGCGGCGCGGCGGCGGCCTTTGCCGACTTCCGGGTGCGGGCGGACGGGTTCAGCCGCGTGCTGGTGCAGGACCGCAGCATGACGCCGGCGCAGGCCGGGCGCGTGGTGCAACGGCTCATGGAGATCGACACCTACCGCATCATGGCGCTGCTCGCCCTCCCGGTCGCCCAGGCCCTGGCCCCCGAGATCGCCCGGTGCGAGCGGGAAGTGGCCGAGATCACCGCCGCCATGGTCACGGCCGGCGACCCGGACGAGCCGGTGCTGCTGGAGCGCCTGACACGCCTCGCCGCCGCCATCGACAGCCGCCAAGCGGACAACCTGTTCCGCTTCAGCGCCGCCTTTGCCTATGACGGCCTGGTGCAGCGCCGGGTGCAGGACCTGCGCGAGGTGCGGCTCCCGGGGTTGCAGACCATGCAGGAGTTCACAGCGCGGCGGTTGGCCCCGGCGATGAACACCTGCCGCTCCGCGGCGGCGCGGCAGGAGGAGCTGTCGCGCCGGGTCGCGCGGGCGACGCAGTTGCTCGCCACACGGGTCAGCGTGACGCGGGAGCGGCAGAACCAGTCGCTGTTGGAAGCGATGAACCGCCGGGTGCGGCTGCAACTGAGGCTGCAATCCACCGTGGAGGGCCTGTCGATCGCGGCGGTCACGTACTACATCGTCGGCCTGATCGGCTACGCCGCCAAGGCGTTCAAGGCGGCGGGCGGGCACATCGACCCGGAACTCGCCATGGGCCTCAGCATCCCCGTGGTCGCCGGGCTGATGGCATTGGGCCTCCGCAAGATGCATCAGGCGGTGGCGCATGAGTGACGCCGTGGCGCGCGGTTAGGCGGCCTCCATGGCGGAGTTGTTCGCAAGCGGGCGGGTGCTCGACCTGATCCTGGCCGGCATGGCGCTGGAGGCTTTGGGGCTGGCCGTCCATCACCGGGTCACCGGCCGCGGGGTGCGCCCGGCGCGGCTGCTGCCCAACCTGCTGTCCGGCATGTGCCTTCTTCTGGCGATGCGGGTGGGCGCCGGGGGCGCGTGGTGGGGCGGGGTGTCGCTCGCGCTGCTGGGCGCGCTGGCGTTCCACCTGCTGGATCTTGGGCGGGCATGGCGGTGAGCGGCGCGGTCTCGGGCCGTGACGTGGTGCCGCAAGACGGCCTGCCGCCGGGGCGTCGCGGCTGGGCGGTGGCGGCCATCGTTTTGGCGGTCGGCATGGCGTCGCTCGACACCTCCATCGCCAATACCGCCCTGCCGACCATCGCGGCCGACCTGCTGGCCAGCCCGGCGTCGTCGGTCTGGGTGGTGAACGCCTATCAGCTCGCCTTGGTGGGGTCCCTGCTGCCGTTCGCCTCGCTGGGCGAGATCTACGGCTACCGCCGGGTTTACAGCGTGGGGCTTGCGGTGTTCACCGTGGCGTCGCTGGCCTGCGCCGCCAGTTGGTCGCTGCCGACGCTGACCGCGGCGCGGGTGCTGCAAGGGCTGGGCGCCAGCGGCGTCATGAGCGTGAACACCGCGCTGGTGCGCTACATCTACCCGGCGCGGATGCTCGGCCGCGGGGTCGGGTTCAACGCGCTGGTGGTGGGCGTGTCCACGGCGCTCGGCCCCACGGTCGCCGCGGCGGTGCTGTCGGTCGCGTCCTGGCAGTGGCTGTTCGCGGTCAACGGCCCGGTCGGCGTGGCGGCCCTGGCGCTGTCGGTGCGCTACCTGCCGGAAACGCCGCACGCCACGCACCGCTTCGATGCCCGCAGCGCGCTGCTCAACGCCGCCACCTTCGGGCTGCTGATCTTCGGCATCGGGGAAGCGGCGCACAGCGCGCCCGGCCCGGTGGTCGCCGCGGCCTTGGCGGGCGCGGGAGCATCCGGGTTCTTCCTGATCCGGCGGCAGCTCCGGCTGTCCGCGCCGATGCTGCCGGTGGACCTGTACCGGAGGCCGATGTTCGCGCTGTCGTCGCTGACCTCCGTCTGCTCCTTCGCGGCGCAGGGCCTCGCCTTCGTGTCGCTGCCGTTCTATTTTCAAACGGTGCTGGGGCGCAATGCGGTGGAGACGGGGCTGCTGCTGACCTCCTGGCCCGTGGTCACGGCCGCCATGGCGCCGGTTGCCGGGCCGCTGTCCGACCGCCACCCGCCGGCGATCCTGGGCGGCATCGGCATGGCGGTGCTGGCGACGGGCCTGGTCCTGATGGCAGCCTTGCCGGCCAACCCGGACGACCTGAGCTGCGTGTGGCGCTTGATGGTCTGCGGCGCCGGGTTCGGCTTCTTCCAGTCGCCGAACCTCAAGGCGATCATGTCGAGCGCGCCGCCGGAGCGCAGCGGCGGCGCCAGCGGCATCGTCGCGACCTCCCGCCTGGTAGGGCAGTCCACCGGGGCGGCGCTGGTGGCGCTGTGCTTCGGCGTCTCGGTCCTGCATGGCCCTGCGCTGGCGGTCGCCTTGGGCGCGGGCTTCGCCGGGGCGGCCAGCCTGCTCAGCTTCTCCCGCCTGACCGCCGCGCGCGCATCGCAGCGTGTGCGCTGAGGGAGCGCGCTGATGCCGGGCGGCCATGGGTCAAAAACAGCTTTTCGCCGTGGCTCAATGCTGTCTGCGCCGGACCTGCGCACCGTGTCCGCAGCGGCTGCCGGGCTGATCGCGCTCCGGTTGGCGGCGTATGCGGCGCTCGCGCCAAACGGGCTTGCACGTGACCTGTGTCAGTGGGATTGCGGCTGGTATCTGTCCATCGCGGAGTCGGGCTACGATCTGGCGCCGCACCTCGTACGAGGATTATGGCAGGCCAACTGGGCGTTTTTCCCATTGTTTCCCCTGCTGGTCCGGCTGACGGCCGCCCTGACCGGCATCGCGCCCATGATCGCCGGGGCCGCAGTGGCGACGCTCGCGCTGTGGGCGTTCACCGTCCTGGGTTGGCTGTACCGGGTCCGCACCCGGCCGAATGCCAACCCGTGGCCGTGGCTGCTGCTGCTTGCCGCCTGGCCCTATGGCTTCTATTTCGACGCGGCATACAGCGAGAGCCTGTATGCCGCCCTGACCGTCGCTTGCCTGCTGGCGCTCCGAACGGGGCGGCCTTGGCTCGCCGCGGCGGCCTGCGCCGCCGTCACGGCGACCCGCCCCACGGGCGCGCTGCTGGCCGTCTGGTTTGGATTCCAACGGTTGTGGCGCGCACGGCTCGCGCGCAGTCCGATGGAAATGGCGCGTCTATTGGCCCCGGCAGCGCTGGCTCCGCTTGGGATCATCGGCTTCATGGCGTTCTTGTGGCGGCACGTCGGCGATCCCTTCGCTTTTGCGACGATTCAGAGCGCCTGGGGCCATACGCTGCGCAACCCATTCGCGGTCCTGCTGGACGCCCTTCGCGCGGCTGATCCGAGGAGCGGCCACATCGGCTTGTTCTACCTCGTCGGATGGGCGCTGCTTGGGCTTAGCGCCGCCGGGCTGCTGGCAGCGAAGCGCCGGCCCGCGGAGGCTTGGCTCTGCGCGACGACCGTGCTCATGGCGCTGCTATCGGGCGTGGTATGGAGCATGCCGCGCTTCGTGGCTTGCAACCCCGCGTTCCTGCTCGCAGCCGCGGACGTGCTGGAGGCCGTGCCATCGCCGAGCGGCCGAACCATCCTGTTGCTGGCATTCGCCGCTGTTCAGGCAGTGTTCCTGCTTGGCTGGTTCCGCGGCGCTGCGTTCCTGATGTAGGCCAGCCCACCGAAGCGGGCCGATCAAACCGGCTCCAGCACTCGGGTCCGTTGCGGCGTGTCGGCGCGCGGCAGCGCCATCGGCTTCGGGATCAGGCAGTCCGGCAGCGGCTTGAGCGGCTTGAATGCTTCCGGCGAGAAGTCGGGCGGCGGCGGCACCGGCGCCGGAGGGGGCGGGCCGTCGCCGCCCCATGATCCCCGCGGCGGGCGCCGGGCGGCCAGCAGCTCCCGGCAGGCGAACGCCAGGGGCACGCCGAAGGTCAGGACACCACTCAGGATGACCTGGGTAGAAGACTCCATGGTGTCCCCCGTCAAACCGCGCCGAAGCGTCTCACGCGAGCTGGTGGCGATGCCGCTCCGAACCCCAGGCTTTCGCGCACTCAAGCCGCGGGGGAAATCTAACGCCGCGGCGGCCCGCGCTGCAAGGAGCGGCTGCAACAATAGCGTGTAATTTCAGTCGGTGCAGGCGAGGGCTACGCCGCGACGACCCGCTGCACCTGCTCGCCCAGCCCCTCGACGCCGAGCCGCATCGTCTCGCCGCCCTTGAGGAACACCGGCTCCGGCTTCTTGCCCATGCCCACGCCGGGCGGCGTGCCCGTGCTGATGATGTCGCCGGGGTGCAGCGTCATGAAGTGGCTCACGTAGCTCACCAGCTTCCGCACGTCGAAGATCATTGTCTTGGTGCTGCCGTCCTGCATGCGGCTTCCGTCCACGTCCAGCCACATGTGCAGGCTCTGCGGGTCCGGAACCTCGTCTTGAGTCACCAGCCACGGCCCGGTGGGGCCGAAGGTGTCGCAGCCCTTGCCCTTGTCCCAGGTGCCGCCGCGCTCCGTCTGGTACTCGCGCTCGCTCACGTCGTTCACCACGCAGTACCCGGCGACGTGCCGCATCGCCTCGTGCTCCGGCACGTAGCTGGCGCGCTCCCCGATCACGATCCCGAGTTCCACCTCCCAGTCCGTCTTCTTCGACCCGCGCGGCAGGCGCACGTCGTCGTTCGGTCCCTGGAACGCGCCGAGGGATTTCAGGAACACGATGGGTTCCTTGGGGATTGGCGCCCCGGTCTCGGCCGCGTGGTCGGCGTAGTTCAGCCCGATGCAGACGAAGTTGACCGGGCGCGGCACGCAGGGGCCGATGCGCCCGGGCGGCACGACGGGCAGGCTCGCCGGGTCGAGGGCGGCGAGGCGGGCCAGCCCGGCCGGCGACAGCGCCTCCGCATCGAAGTCCCGCACGGTGCCCGACACGTCCCGGTATTGCCCGTCCGGGCCGACCATGCACGGCGTCTCGGCGCCCGGGGCGCCCACGCGCAGCAGCTTCATTATTGTATCCTCCGACTTGCGGCCGGGTGGGCCGCGCCTCTCAAAGCGTCCAGCCGCCGTCGATGACGACCGTTTGTCCCGTGATGAACTGCGTCTCGTCCGATCCGAGATAGACCGCAAGCGCCGCGATCTCCTCCGGCGTGCCGAGCCGGCCCATGGCCTGGCGGGCGATGAACCCGGTCCGCGCCGCTTCCAGCGACCCGGCGGCGGCGGCGTTGGCAGCGATGCGGTCATCGAGGCTCGGCGTTTGCACGGTGCCGGGGCAGATGGCGTTGCAGCGGATGCCCTGCTTCACGAAGTCCGCCGCGACGGATTTGGTCAGGCCGATCACCGCCGCCTTGGTCGTCCCGTACACGAAGCGGTTCGGCGCGCCCTTGATGCTGCTGGCCGCGCTCGACATGTTGATGATCGAGCCGCGTCTGGCCTCGATCATGCCTGGCAGAAAGGCGCGGATCGTGTGGAACATGCTGCGCACGTTCAGCGCGAAGGCGAAGTCCCACTCCGCTTCCGTCGCGTCCAGGATCGTCCCTTGGTGCACGAAGCCCGCGCAGTTGAACAGCACGTCCACCGGCCCGGCCGCCGCGGCCACGCGGGCGATGTCAGGGGCTTGCGCCGCGTCCAGCCGGTGCACCGTGATGGCGTCGCCCGCGATCTCCGCGAGCTTCGCCTCGTTCAGGTCGGTGGCGATCACCCGCGCGCCCTCCGCGGCAAAGGCCAGCGCGGTGGCGCGTCCGATGCCTTGCGCCGCCGCGGTGATGAACGCGGTCTTGCCGGTCAGCCTGCCTGCCATGGATGCCGCCTTGTCAGTGGTTGTTGCGGCTTTCGCCGCGTTCCTCGATGATGTTGAGGTAGAGCGTCGC
>CAXTUQ010000375.1:0-6231 GCA_964247405.1 uncultured Acetobacteraceae bacterium | reverse complement strand
GGATTTCGCACATGAAGGCGATGCCGGAGCCTTTGTGGTCGCCGAACGCCCGCAACGCGCCCTCGCCGTTGCCGGGGTCGCGCACGACCGTGTTCTCGATGGGACCGTACAGCGTGCGGGGATCGCTGGACAGCGCGCCGTCCGGGCCGATCAGCGCCCCGTGCGGGATGGGCTTGCCGCCGTTGCTGGCGACCAGCACCTTGCCCTCCGCCACCATGCTGGTCGCGAAGTCCAGCAGCAGCGGCGGCGCGCCCGGCTGCGGCACGCCGATGCAGAACGGGTTGGTGCCGAACCGCCGGTCCACGCCGCCGAACGGCGCCACGACCTCGCCCATGCCGACGTTGACGAAGTGGATGGACACCAGCCCGGCCTCCGCCGCGCGCTCCGCCCAGTCGCCGATGCGGCCGACATGGCCGGAGTTGCGCAGCGTCACCACGGCCAGCCCCGCCGCCCGCGCCTTGGCGATGCCCATGTCCACCGCCGCCGGGCCGATGGTCTGGCCGAAGCCGCGGTTGCCGTCGAGCACGGCATGGTTGGCGCTTTCCGCCACCACCGTCGGCGCCTGGCCGGCGCGGACCTTGTCCTCCTGCAGCCATTGCACGTAGCGCGGCACGCGGATGACCCCGTGGCTGTCATGCCCCGCGAGGTTCGCGGAAACCAGGTGATGGCCGATCCGCCCGGCCTCCTCCGCATCGCATCCGGCCGCGGCGAAGATGCGCGCGATGAAGCCGCGCAGCGTATCGACGGCCACCGTCGTCGTTTGCAGCGCGTCCATCAGCGTGACGCCCCGGCGATCGCCTGCGCCGTCGCGCGGTAGAACTGGTTGTCCGTGGGCGTGATCGTCATCTCCGCCATGCAGGTGCGCGGCGGCATCCGGGCGGCGAACACGGCGGCGGCGGCGATGTCCTCCGGCTGGATCATGACCGCGCGCTCCTCGGCGCTGGGCGGCTTGGGGCGGGTGTCGAGGATCGGGGTCGCGACCTCGCCGGGGTTGATGCACACGCTGCGGATGCCATGGATGCCTTCCTCCGCGTTGATCGTGGCGGACATGGCGCGGGCGGCGTGCTTGGATGCGGTGTAGCTCGGCCCCGAAACCGGGAAGATGCCGGTCCCGGCCACCGATGCCACGTGGATCAGCAGTCCGCCGCCCTGCGCCCGCATCGCCGGCAGCACCGCGAGCGCGCATTGGAACGGCCCCTTCACGTTCACGTCCACCACCGCCCCCATGTCGGCGGGCGAGAGGTCCGCCCAGTGGCGCTTGCGGGCGTTGGTGCCGGCGTTGTTGACGAGGATTTGCACGTCGCCCAGCTCGTTCACGACCGCCAGGTGCGCGCGGGTCACTTGGTGCGGGTCGGCCACGTCGGCGAGCGCCAGCATGGCCTGGCCGCCTGCCGCTTCGACTTGGCTGTGCGTTTCCGCCAGGGTTTCCCGCGACCGGCCGGTCAGCGCGAGGCGGCATCCGGCCTCGGCAAAGGCCAGCGCCATCGCGCGGCCGATGCCGGTCCCGGCGCCGGTGATCCAAACGAGGCGCCCGGTCAGGTCCTGCATCATGGCCGTTTTCCTTCCTCCAAATGTGTCCTGATGATGGCTCGATCAGGCGCATGGCGCCGGTGGCACCATGTGGCGACCCGGACCGTTGGTGGGGAGTGTGGCCGCTGCGGGCGCGATCAGCAAGTTGGCCGGAGGACAGGGGCGTCTTCGCGCATGAGCCGACGCCCTCCCCTCCAAGCGGAGCTTCGTTCCCATCTGCAAGCTGACGAGGGGAGCGGTCGCGCAGAAAGCCTGACAAGCTCGTCCGTTTTCCCGTCCGGCAATCATGCTGTCCGCTTTCCCGTGCGGATGCCAAGGTCGGCGGACACATTCCGGGTGGCCGGTCAGGGTTCGTTTGCCGGACACCAACTGTTCTAGCCGTTGGTTAATGCGCTACGGCGTCAGATGGCCATTCTGCACAGCCTCGCGGTCACTGGGCTTATGGCTCTGGCGCGAACAGCGAGGCGACAGTCTCACGTAGCCAACGCTGGGCGGGATGGCCGTTGTTGCGGCGATGCCAGGACATGACGAACGGCACCGGGTCCAGGTCGAGCGGAGGAACGACGACGATCAGCCCGTCCGCATGGCCGGAGGCAGGGATCACGCCGGCCATCAAGGTCGCGATCATGTCCGACCGGGCAACCAGCGTTGGCGCGGCGTACATCTGCGGCAAGGTGAGCGCGAGCCGGCGCTTGAGGCCGCGTTTCGCCAACGCCGCGTCCACATGGCCGAACCTCTCGTTCTCCGGCGACACGAGCAGGTGCGACAGCGCGAGGAACGCCGGCAGATCGAGCGGCAGTTCTGCGGCCGGGTGCCCGCACCGCAGGATGCTGACGAACTGCTCCTCGAACAGGGGCCGGGTCAGGATGCGTGCCGCCTGAGTTGTCGGCGGCACGCCGATGGCCAGGTCCACCTCGCCCGCGTCGAGCATCGTCACCGCATCGTCGCGCGCGGTGAAACTGCGGACGCGCAGGGTGACTGCGGGCGCCACATCGCGCAGCCGCGCCACCAGGCGCGGAAGCAGCACGAACGTCGGGTGTTCCGACAGCCCGAGCGTGAAAACCAACGCGGATGATAGGGGTTTGAACGCTTGGGTGAAAGCGAGCGCGCGCTGTATGTCGGCCAGTGCGTGACCGAGTGGTTCAGCCAAGTCGAACGCGCGTGGCGTCGGCTGCAGCCCGGACGGTCCCCGCACGAACAACTCGTCGTCCAGAAGCGCGCGGAGCCGCGCCAGGGCCGCGCTCATCGCCGGCTGTGTCCGACCGATGCGCGTCCCCGCCCGGGTGACGCTGCGCTCCGCCATCAATGCGTCGAAGGCAACAAGGAGATTCAGGTCGATGCCACGCAAATCCACGCCGTGGATGTTCCCACATGCCGACAATCGATTTCAACTTCGGCATCGCACCGCTTAGCTGTTCCGTAGCAGAACGAGGCATTGGCAATGAGTGATGGTTTGGGTCACGTAGGCGGCGGGCTTTCCGTGCGGGATCGCGCGGCGATTGAGACCTTCTACCGCGCGTTTGCCGGTGAACCCGACCTGCTCGACCAGGTGGTCGCACCCGGTTGGCAGGACATCCCGCTCGCACCGGGACAGGGACCGGGTGCGGACGGGATCAAGCCGATGATCCGCGTCTTCAAGGAAGCCTTTCCGGACCTTGCAATCACCGTTCACGACGTGATCGCCAATGGCGGCCGGATTGGCGTGCGTGCCGAGATCACCGGCACCCACGCGGGCGCGTGGTTCGGCGTCCCGCCCACTGGCCGGCGCTTCTCGGTCGCGCTGCACGAGTTCCACCGCATCGAGAACGGCCGCCTCACCCACACCTGGCACCTGGAGGACTGGTTCGGCTGGCTGAACCAGGTCGGCGCCTGGCCCAGCCCCAAGGAGAACGCATGATGAAAGCAGCACGCATCCACGGCTACAACACCCAGCCCGCTATTGAGGACGCGGCCACCCCAGTCATCGGCGCGACCGACGTGCTCGTGCGGGTGGAGGCGGCGGCACTCAATCCGCTCGACACGAAGATGCAGCAAGGGCTGATGCACGGCTTCTTCCCGGTCGATTTCCCCTACGCGATCGGTACGGACCTGGCCGGCACGGTCGAGCAGGTCGGGCCGGATGTGACGGACTGGCGCGCAGGCGATCCCGTGGTTGCCCGCACCGATCCGCCGCGCGGGGGTGCCTTGGCTGAGTTGGCAGTGGTCCCGGCGGCCTATCTTGCCAAGGCGCCCGCTGCCGTCTCGGCGGGGGAGGCAGCCGGCGTGCCGACCGCCGCGGGCACGGCGTGGCAGGCGCTGTTTGAGGTGGCGGGTCTCAAGGCCGGGCAAACGGTGCTGGTCCATGCCGGCGCGGGCGGGGTCGGCAGCTTCGCCATCCAGCTCGCACGGCACGCGGGCGCGCGGGTGGTCGCGACCGCCTCGGGCGACGGGTTGGACATCGCGCGCCGGCTCGGCGCTGACCAGGTGATCGACTACCGGTCGGAGCGGTTCGAGGACAAGCTGTCCGACTTGGACGTGGTGCTCGATACCATCGGCGGCGACACTCAGCAACGCTCTTTTGGCGTGCTGCGTACCGGTGGCTACCTTGCCGCTACGGCGTCTCCGCCTGACGAGGCGCTCGCGAAGGCGCACGGCATTGGCGCGAGCTTCGTCTTCCACCAATCCGACGCCGCACGCCTGAGCAAGCTCCTCGGCATGATCGACGCGGGCACGCTGAAGGTGCTGGTGGACCGCGTTGTCCTCGTGGACAGACTTGCCGATGCCTTCAGCTACCAGGCGTCGGGCCGCGCCCGGGGCAAGATCATCGTCACGCTGTAGCCGAAGCCTGCCGAGGAGGCCGCCATGTCGGACCCGCAAACCGCAGACCGTGCCGCAATCATCACTGGCGCTTCGCGCGGCATCGGCGCGGCCGTCGCGGAGCGGCTGTCGCGTGACGGCCTGGCCGTCGTGATCAACTACGCGCACGGCAGCAATCAGGCGGCGGCGTTGGCCGAGAAGATCACGGCGGGGGGTGGCCGTGCGGTCGCAGTGCAGGCCGACATTGCCGATCCCGCCGCCATGTCGGCACTGTTCGACGCCGCCGAGAGAGCGTTCGGCGGCGTCGATGTGCTGGTCAACAACGCCGGCGTGATGACCCTGACGCCAATCGCCGAGGCCGAGGACGAGACGTTTGACCGGATGGTCGCTGTGAACCTGAAGGGCGTGTTCAACGGGATGCGCGAGGCCGGACGGAGGCTTCGGGACGGCGGGCGGGTCATCAGCCTCTCGTCAAGCGTGGTCGGCCTCTACCAGCCGGGCTACGCCCTCTATGCCGCGACCAAGGCCGGCGTGGAGGCGATGACGCATGTCTTCGCCAAGGAGATCGGCAGCCGCAGGATCACCGTCAATGCGGTCGCTCCCGGTCCGGTCGATACGCCGCTGTTCACCGAAGGCAAGAGCCAGGAGCTGATCGGCCGCATCGCCAGTTCGGCGCCGTTCGGCCGGCTGGGGGAGCCGGAGGACATCGCGCGTGTCGTCTCGTTCCTGGCCGGTCCCGATGGCGGCTGGGTCAGCGGCCAGGTGCTGCGCGCCAATGGCGGCGTGATCTAACTGTGCCACGCCGGCCAGGAGCAAAGCCCATATCTAAAACGATCCTGATCACCGGCGCATCGAGCGGGTTCGGCGAGCTGACTGCCTACCAGCTCGCCGATGCGGGCCATGTCGTCTATGCCTCGATGCGCGGGCTGTCCGGCCGCAATGCCGGCAGGGCGGAGGAGGCACGCGCCTACGCCGCCGCGCACGCGGTGGACATCCGCACAGTCGAGCTTGATGTGCAGGATCAAGCGTCGGTTGACGCCGCTGTTGCCAAGGTGATGACCGAGACGGGCCGGATCGACGTGCTCATCCACAACGCCGGGCACATGGCATTCGGCCCCGCCGAGGCGTTCACGCCGGAGCAGTTTGCCTCGCTATACGACATCAACGTCATCGGCCCGCAACGCCTGAACCGTGCTGCGCTGCCTCACATGCGGCATGGCATCGAGCCTCTGATGGTGTGGATCGGCTCTACGAGCACGCGCGGCGGCACGCCGCCGTACATTGCGCCGTATTTCGCCGCCAAAGCGGCCATGGACTCGCTCGCCGTCAGCTATGCCGGGGAGCTGGCGCGCTGGGGCATTGAGACGGTGATCGCCTCACCGGGCGTCTATACAAGCGGCACCAACCACTTCGCCCATGCCGACGTGCCCGGCGACGAGGTGCGGGCGGCGGAATATGCAAGCGGCCCGACGCGCGACCTTGCTGAGCAGGCGACGCAGGCCGACCTGGCGAGCGTGCCCGCGGAAGCGGACGCGGCTGACGTGGCGCGCGCCATCGTGCGCGTGGTCGCCATGCCATTCAGCACCCGTCCGCTGCGGATCACCATCGACCCCGCTGACGGCGGCGCAGAAGAACTCAACAAATTCGGCGACCGTGTGCGCGCCGCCTTCCTCCGCGATGCTGGGATGGGCGACCTGCTTCGTCCTGCGCGGAGCAGCTAAGGAGGCTGTACCACTTCGTCAAACGACCAATTGACAGAATGATACGGCCCGCGCCGGGCGCGAAGCCCATCTGATCTTCGTTGGACGGACGGCGGTCCTTTACAACAGGTCGGCACAGAAACCTGCCTTGACGCGGTTTCCACAACTACCCTGAGTTGAGTTGCCTGGCTTTTGGCTGGCCATG
>CAXTUQ010000374.1:0-6233 GCA_964247405.1 uncultured Acetobacteraceae bacterium | reverse complement strand
GATCCACAGCAAGCAGACCGGCAGCCCCGTCGCAACCTTCAGCGTCGCCACCACCGACAGTTGGACGGACAAGCGCAGCGGCGAGCGCGTGGATAAGACCGAGTGGCACAAGATCGTCGTGCACGACGAGCGGCTGTGCGACCTGGCGGGGCGGTACTTGGGCAAGGGTTCCAAGGTCTACGTCGAGGGCGAGCTCAGGACGCGCAAGTGGACCGACAACGACGGCGTGGACCACTATCCCACCGAGATCCACCTCAGGCCCTACAACAGCAAGCTGATCTTCCTAAACAGCAGGTGCGACGCCGAGGATCGGACGACACGCCAAGAGCCGGCAGCGGCAGGGGCGGGCGGGGAAGCCGGCGGCACCGACGACCTGGACGACCAGATCCCCTTCTAATCCTGGCGGCCCGGCAACGCCGCCCGCCTGCCCCTCGCCCCACGCCGACCGGGGCCGGACATCGCGCCGGCCCCGCCCTGGCACTCTCCATTGGAGGACACCATGAGCGAACGTACGCCAGAAGCGCCGTTCCCCGACGCCTGCCTGACCGGGAGGGCCTTTATCAGCCCGTGCTGCACCAGCAGCACCCGGGAGTTCTACGTCGACGGCGTGGTTTACCTTGCGTCGCGCGTCGCCGGGCACGGGTGGTCTGCCCCTTGGCCCGGCCGCATCGAGGACATCAACGACACTGGGACCTTGATCGAGAAGGACGGCAGCGAGCGGCCGATCCGCTGGCGTGCCGACCGGAAGGGGGAATGACATGGCAGCCGAAGCGATGACCAAGGAGAAACGCGCCCGTAGCATCGCGCTATGCCGCTGGGAGACGGAGCGGTGGCGCCGGGAAGCCGCCAACGTCCGCGAGCACGCCACCCTGCCGCATCTCAGCCCCGAAGCCCGCGCCACCTTGCTGCGCAGCGCCGACCGAAGCGACGACGAAGCAGCCTACTGGGAAGCCGGCGTGCGGGACTACGAGATCCAGGACGCGCCGCAAGGACAGGCCGAACACCAGCGCGTTGCGGCAGACAATCCGGAAGGCCGAGCACCATGAACAACCAGCCCCGAACCACCAAGCCGCAGGTGCGCGACATCGCCGCCGTGCTGCGCGAGAACGTGGCGTCCGACACATACGTGCTGCCGGTCCCTTGCCAGCGCGGTGCGTTGCAGGAGATTGAGCGCCTGCGCGCGCTGATCGTCGAACCGACCTCCGAGCCCACGACGAGTACTGCGACCGGACCAACCCGAACCCCGGCCGGAGGTGGTCCGTCCTGTCCGGATTTCGCAGATGGCAGCCTCCACGTCATCCCGCCCCATCCTCACGACGTTCGGAGAAAGCAGATCGAGGCGGAGGCCCTCGCCGCAATCGTTGCGGGTTTCGATCCCGGCGCCATGCCCGAAGCGGAGGCCGCAGACTGTCTCCACGCGCTTCGCGAGGCGGGCCTCTCGATTGTGCGGACAGAATACGCAGTCAAGGCCGGGCTGGACTGGCCTGACCGCGACGGAGACGGCGATGGGTGACAACCGATCTAGCCGAACCACTTGTCGTCGGAGTGGAAGCGGCATGGCCGAAGCCGTGCCACGCCTACGGCCAAGAGGTGCTGGCTGCGACCGATAAGGCCCGAACCACCATGCCCCGCATCCCGGCCGCCCTGTTGGCCGTCGGATGACCCTTCCATTCCCGAACACCCTGAAGGCCCGCTGTCGCGCGGGCCTTTCGCATTCTTGGAGGTCCGCCATGGACGCTCGCATGACGCACCTGGACCAAGAAACGGCCAAGTGCGCAGGTCCCGAGGTGCCCGGGACCTCCTGCCCTGAGCGGGCCGCGTGACGTGCGCCGCGGCACCCGAGACCCTCCCGACCACCCCGGCCCTGCCGCGCACGACCCTTGGGCCGCCTGCGAGGAGAGGGCCGTCGTCTGCCTGACCCTGGCCTCCGGCCAGGTGATCACCGGCGCCTACACCAGCCGCGTCGGCCTGCACTTCCTGCACCGCATCGGCCAGGATCTGCCGCTGATCGGCAAGGTGAGCGGTCCCTACCAGACGGGCGACGTGCTCGCCGTCGAGGTCGTGCGGACCCGTGCCCAGGTGCTCGCCGACGCCTACGTTCGCCTGCACGGCGAGCGGGTGCCCGGCCGCGAGCCGCAAACCCGCGACGAGCACGAGCAGCGCCTGCAGGTCCTGGCTGGCGCCGTCGCCGCGGCAGGCGACGACTGGCAGCGGCAGATGCAGCTGCACCGCCAGTTCCGCGAGGCCGCCGACCGGATCGGCCTGGCGCGGGGCAAGCGCACCTGGCTGCTCAACGCCGCCGCATGGGCCATGCGGTCCAACAAGCCGCCCACCATGGCCGACCTTTGGGTGGACGCCGTGGCATCGCCGTCCTGCCTGGCCCGGCCGCGCCCGTAGGACTTCAACCTCGACCTGCGGGTACGGCGGCAGCGCACGGCCTTGCCGCCCCACGTGCGTGCCGATCCTCGTTCAATCCACAACGTCCTGCACGCGCTCAGGGCAGCATCCCTGAAAGCGCGGGTCGTGCGGCTGGGAGACGTTCCGTACGATAGCGGTCATATCCAGATCGAGATGCCGGTCAGGGGCCGCAGCCGTTTCGTAGCCATTGCTCGGCGCGACGAGCATGGCCGCATGGCGTGGCGGTGGGTCTGGGACGGCAACGAAAGCGCAGCAGGGCTGGCGCGGCACCATCGCGCGCTGCGCTGCGACGCCTACGCGCGGATGGTCGAGGTGCTCCGCCACGGCCGCCGCGGCGTGCAAGGCGACCTGTTCTGCCGCCCGAGCTGAACCCGCCAGCCCGGCGCCGTCCAGCCGCAACGCTTCCCTCGCCGGCGTAGGGCAACCGGCGAAGGCTTGATGCCTGCCCACTCTCGTCCGCATCGCCCGCTAGCCTCGCTGCGCGGGTCTTCCTTGAATCAGGAGACTGCCATGCTGACCCACTTCGTCCCCCATCGCCTGGCCGATGCCGGCCGCCTGGCCAGCGCCCGCCACTTGCGCGCCCACGCCGAACTGCTGCGTGACGGCGCCGAGGCGCCCGTGCTCACCTCCGGGCAGCGCACGGTGCTGCTGCGCGACGCCGAAGCGGCCGAGCGCCAAGCCTGCCGGCGACTTCGCGCCATGCGGACACGATGATCGGTTGTGATCGAGGTGCCTGCAGGTTCGCCCTGGCAGCGTTGCCAGTCAGTTGTATCGTCAACATGGTTGCGCCCTACACCATGAAGCCGGCAGCGGTGCCGGATGATTGGCAGCACATCCGCTTTCGAGGCAAGATTTCAGGAATTTGCTTGCTGACAAGCCGAACAGCCGAAGTCCAGACAACCTCAAGGATCAGATGATGAACATGCTATGGCTTCTACTGACGCTCAATTTGAACGATCCTCGCCCCACGTGGCCTTTCAACATGGTGCAGCCGGGCTTCGCTACCGTTGAAGCCTGCGAAGCGGCAGGGAATGCCCTGATAGATCAGGGGCAGGCTGCGCATTATGCCTGCCGAGCCTTGCCTGCAGATCGAGCGTAGTCCCATAAACCACAGAGTGGAAGACGGCGCTGCCTTCATTTCTCACCGATTTGGCCGACCCGGTGCTCGGAAAAGCAGCGCTCCGCGATCGCGTGCATGGAAATGGCTACGCCCGTGACCGCGGAGGTGGCAACCGTGAAAAGAGGGGAAGCCCTGATCCAGGTGACATGGCGCCGGGCGCCAGCGGACAGCCCAGTGGGCAAGCCTAAACCGCCTCCTTGAGTTCCTTGGCGGCCCGGAACACTAGCTTGCGGCTCGCCGCGACCTCCACCGGCTCGCCCGTGGCCGGGTTGCGCGCCGTCCGCGCCGGGCGGTTCCTGATCTCCAGCACGCCCAGCCCGGCAATCCGCACCTTGGCGCCGGTCTTGACCTGCGCCACCAGGTCGCCGACCAGCTCGGCCGCGAGCGCCTCCGTGTCCCGCTTCGGCAAACCCCGGCGCTCAGACAACCCGGCGGCCAGGTGCTTCAGCGTGACCGTGACCGGCTTCGGCGGCGGGGGTGCTGCTTTCGCGCTCGCCGGTGCCGCTTTCGCGCCGCCGCGCGCCGGAGGTGGTGCCGCCGCCTTGAGGGATGCCTTCGCGCCCGGAGCCTTGGCGGCCGGCTTCGCTGTTTTCGCGGCCGACTGTGTTGGCGCCTTCGCCGGCTTGGTCGTCGTGGTGTCCTTGCGCGCCATGGTCCCATGCTCTGTTCAAATTCCGGCGCAAAGGATCACGTGCGGCGCAGGCGAACAACCCTGCACGGCACGGCGTCGCTCATCCTGGCCGCCGGCGCGGCGATACGCATCCCTGACATAGGCATCGAGATCCCGTTGGCCGGGTTGTGCAAGTGCCTTGACCTGTCCGACATTCCTTGCGTGCTGGTCAAGCAAGCGCAACGAGGTAGCAACAGAAAACACCACGTCAGGCGAGACCACATGACCACGAGGCAAGACCATGCCCGCACAGAAACGCCAGGCCCCGCTTCCAGGCTCGGTTCAGGACTTCGACAAGCGGCGCGCCGTGTTCGAGGCGTGGCTGCTGGAGCGCGGGTCGGCCGTCAAGCAGATCACCAACCCCTACGAGGTCATCCGCTTCATGGGCATCGATGCCGAGTGCATCGTTTACCGGAAAGCCAGCGGGACGATCTCCCATTGGGCGAACGGGGCCGCGGAGGCGTATCGCGCCTTCCTGGACGGCGCGCCCTGGCGGGCAACCGCGCGGGGGAAGCGCGACCCGAAGAGAGTCAATCTGGTGCTGTCCTTGGCTCGCCGCGACGGATGGGCCTGCGTCTTCTGCGGAAAGCCGACCGAGATCGAGACCGTGACGGTCGAGCACTTCGTGCCGATCACAGCCGGCGGCACCAGCCACATGGCCAACCTGTCCCTGGCCCACAAGGAATGCAACGCCGCGGCATCCCACCTTTCGGTGCGGGAGAAAGTCGAAATAGCGGTCCGCAACCGCTGCAGGACGGCCATGGATGCCGAATGCCCTCCGGCCGGCGCCGCTCGCTTCGACGCCGCTTCCTGACCCATCCTGGGTCCTGGACGGCGACATCGGCGCAGCTTACGCCGCAGACCGCGCCGCGCCACATTGCGCTCCCAGTTGATCCTGGGCATCGACGCCCTGGCCGGTCAGGTCGGCATCGACCCGTTTCCCGGCGTGCCCGCGACAGCCAAGGCGCGGATGCTTCCCCTCCGGCTGCCCGACGACGGCACCGGTGGATCAAGGCGTCCCGCCCAACCCCGCCGAGAGTACGGCCTAACCTCCCAACAACCCTAGAACCCTCGGCTTTCATGGACGCTTCGACACCGCTTCCCCCTGGCGCAAGCCCCATGGTCGTGGCCTACGCCGCGGCCCGCGCTGCGGCGCCTGGCCACCTGGTGCTCTACCGTGTCGGCGAGTTCTACGAGGTGCTCGGCGACGATGCCGCCACTGTGTCGCGCCTGCTCGGCATCCAGCTGACGCGCCGCCGGCAGAAGGACGCCTCCGACATCCCCATGTGCGGCATCCCCGCAGGCTCGGCCGAGGCGGCCATCGCCCGCCTGCTCGCCGCCGGACGCAAGGTCGCCGTGTCCGAGCAGCCGGTCGAGCCCGCCGGCGAGCGCCCGCTCCGCCGCATGACGCCAGGTACCTCGGTGGACGCCGACGTTCTGGCAGCAGGCAAGCCCAACACCCTGGTTGTCGCCCGCACGGAGGGCGAGGCTGTCGCCCTGGCCTGGACCGACCTGTCCACCGGGGAAGCGGGGACGTGCATGGCGTCCCTGGGCGGCTGCGCCGCGGCGCTGGCCCGCATCGTGCCGTCGGAGATCCTCGTTTCCCGTTGGCCCGACGGCTCGGAGGCGCTCGCCCTGGCCGTGCGCGGGTCCGGCGCCCCGTTCTCCGACCTGCCCGGGGACGGCCTGCTGCCCGACGAGGCCGACGCCGTCCTGGCCCGCACCTACGGCCCCGGCTGGCGCGAGGCGCTGCGCGGCTTCTCGCCCCCCGAACTCACCGCGCATGCGGCTCTGCTCGACTACGTGCGCCGCGTCGTCGGGACCTTGCCGGACGGCTTGCCGCCGCCGCGCCGGACATCGGCCGGAGCCACGGTGGAGATCGACGGGCCGACGCTGCGCGGCCTCGACGTGCTGACATCAAGCTCCGGCCGCGACGGGTCGCTGCTGTCCGTCATGGACCGCACGGTGACGGCGCCGGGTGCCAGGCTGCTCGTACGGCAGCTGTCCGCCCCGCTCACAGACCCG
>CAXTUQ010000373.1:0-6263 GCA_964247405.1 uncultured Acetobacteraceae bacterium | reverse complement strand
CCCAGCGCCGCCCCCGTCCGTCGCACCAGCCCGGCGATCTGCGCAGGTTGCGACAGGTCAGCACCGTCGTACTCCACCCGAACGCCTAGGTCCCGCGCCAGCTCCGCCCGGAGCGCCTCAATGACCCCTGCCTCGCCGAAGCCGTTCAGCATCAGGTCGGCACCCTGCCCGCCAAGACAGCGGGCGATGCCCAAACCGATGCCGCTCGTGGACCCGGTGACGAGCGCCACCTTGCCGGACAAGCTCTTCGCGCCAGAAGCCATGAAACTCTCCACCAGGATAAGGTGGCCTATTGTTGTTCATGGTAAGCTATGCGTGAAGAGCTTGAGCGCGCATGAAGAACTCGGTTGCCCAACAGGGGAATGGCTGGAGCGGCCGATTCAATACGCCGTGGCTGCTGCCGTCACATGGCCGTGGTCCGTCGCAGCCATGACGTACACCCTAAGCTCGGCGAAGATCGCCTTCTGCGTTCATGGGCTCGGCATCATGCCGATCAACGGCGCGTTCACCCGGATCAGCCTCACGCTCGATTTCAAAATACCCTGACGACGCCCTGCACGCCTCGCTGCGG
This sequence comes from uncultured Acetobacteraceae bacterium, assembly GCA_964247405.1. GTDB lineage: Bacteria > Pseudomonadota > Alphaproteobacteria > Acetobacterales > Acetobacteraceae > CAHJXG01. The sequence continues at coordinate 5,692 of CAXTUQ010000373.1, read as the reverse complement.
CCCTAACGTGCGTCCAGCCATACGACTCGCAATGCGGCCAGCCTGGCAACGCAACCTGGCCCCGCGCGTTGAGCCGGCTCCACGCAATTCAGGAGACAGCGATGGCTGACACGCCGAGCGACATCAAGGACCAGACCCAGGGCGCGCGCCTGCACAAGACCAACAACGACCTGAAGAACAACGCCAAGGCCGTGTCAATGGAATTACTGCAGGCCCGCATGGCCGATGGCATCGACCTGGCCCTGATCACCAAGCAGGCCCATTGGAATCTCAAGGGTCCGCAGTTCATCGGGGTCCACCTCATGCTCGACAAGTTCCGCGACGAGCAAGACGAGTGGAACGACATGATGGCCGAACGCATCACCCAGCTTGGCGGCACCGCTCGCGGCACGGTGCAAGAGGTCGGCCGGGAGACGAGCCTGAAGCCGTACCCCACCGACATCTACGCCATCGCCGACCACCTCAAGGCGTTGATCGAGCGCTACGCCGCCACCGCCAACGCCATCCGCAAGAACATCGAGGACACGGACGAAGCCGGCGACGCCGACACCGCCGACCTGTTCACCGAGGTATCCCGCGGGCTGGACAAGCAGCTTTGGTTCCTGGAAGCGCATACCCAGGAGCCGTCCGGCACGTTCCGTAACTAAAATGGCGCGGGCCGCATCCAACGCGGCCCGCCCACTGCCAAAACCCTTGCCCGGCTGGGTCCAGAGCACTAGCTTTGGCTCAGATTCGGGAACACAGCATGAACGACTTGCTTTCGCCGCTGGACAGCAGCCACTCCAGCGATAGCTACTCCGCGCGCGATATCGAGGTGCTTGAGGGCTTGGAGCCGGTGCGGCGGCGCCCTGGCATGTACATCGGCGGCACCGATGAGGCCGCGCTGCATCACCTCGCCGCCGAAATCCTGGACAACGCGATGGACGAGGCCGTAGCCGGCCATGCCAGTTCCATCGACGTGTCGCTTGAGGTCGGCAATTGGCTGCTGATCCGCGATAACGGGCGCGGTATTCCGGTCGACCCGCATCCGAAGTTCAAGAGCCTGAGCGCGTTGGAGGTCATCCTGACCACCTTGCATTCGGGCGGCAAGTTCGGCGGCAAGGCCTATGCCACGTCCGGCGGCCTGCACGGCGTCGGCAGCTCCGTGGTCAACGCCTTGTCGGACACGATGGAGGTGGAGGTCGCGCGGGACCGCGTCCTGTGGCGGCAAAACTACCAGCGCGGCAAGCCGGCGACCAAGCTCGTCAATGCCGGGCCGACGCAGAACCGGCGGGGCACGACCATCCGCTTCCACCCGGACCCCGAAATCTTCGGCCCGCTGGCATTCATCCCGGCCCGTCTCTACCGGCTGTGCCGGTCCAAGGCCTACCTGTTCCGCGGCGTGCGGATTCGCTGGACGTGCGACCCTGCCCTGCTGACCGGCAAGGACGGCGTGCCGGCGGAGGCGCTGCTGCACTTCCCCGGCGGCCTGCGCGACAGCCTGCAGGAGGACATCGGTGACCTGCCGCGCGCCGTGCCGGAGCTTTGGGCCGGTGACGCCGACCTGCCTGCCACCGCCGACGGCAAGACCGGCGGCCGGGTCGAGTGGGCCGTCGCCTGGCTTGAAGGGGCCGACGGTTTCCTGCACTCCTACTGCAACACCGTCCCCACGGCGCAGGGCGGCACGCATGAGGCCGGGTGCCGGGCGGCGCTGCTGAAAGGCCTGCGCGCCTGGGGCGAGCAGCGCGGCAACCGCCGAGTCGCCCAGGTGACGGCAGAGGACCTGCTGGGCCAGATGGCCGGCAAGTTGTCGGCCTTCGTCCGCGACCCGCAGTTCCAGGGCCAGACCAAGGAGAAGCTGACCAGCCCCGAGGCCACCCGCCTGATCGAAACGGCGCTGCGCGACCGCTTCGACCATTGGCTGGCCGGCAATCCGGCCCAGGCCGACAACCTGCTGGCCTTCGTGATCGAGCGCGCCGAGGACCGCCTGCGCCGCCGCGAGGTGAAGGACGTGAGCCGCAAGACCGCGACCCGGCGCCTGCGCCTGCCGGGCAAGCTCGCGGACTGCACGCTGGAAAGCCGGGACGACACGGAGATCTTCCTGGTGGAGGGCGACAGCGCCGGCGGCTCCGCCAAGCAGGCGCGCAACCGCAACACCCAGGCGGTGCTGCCGCTGCGGGGCAAGATCCTGAACGTCGCCAGCGCCAGCGCCGACAAGCTGCGGCAGAACCAGGAACTGAAGGATCTGATCGAGGCGCTGGGCTGCGGCGTGGGCGACCGGTTCGACCGGGCCAAGCTGCGGTATGGCCGGGTGATCATCATGACGGACGCCGACGTGGACGGCGCGCATATCGCCTCCTTGCTGATGACATTCTTCTACCGGGAACTGCCGGAGTTGGTGCAGCACGGGCATATCCACCTTGCCCAGCCGCCGCTTTACCGCCTGACCCAAGGCGCCAAGTCGATCTACGCCATGGACGACGCCGACAAGGACCGGCAGATGAAGCGCGGCTTCAAGGCCGGCAGCAAGGTCGAGGTCAGCCGCTTCAAGGGCTTGGGCGAGATGCCGCCCATGGCGCTGAAGGAAACCACGATGGACCCGGCCAAGCGCACCCTGCTCAAGGTCGTGGCTCTGCCGGAGAACCGCCACGCCACGAGCACGCTCGTCGAAAGCCTGATGGGCCGCCGCCCGGAACTGCGCTACCAGTTCATCCAGGACCGCGCCCGCACTGTCGAAGATCTCGATGTTTGACCGGCCGCTGCCCGCGACGGAGGCGACGAGCGCGCGCTTCGCCGAAATGGACGCCTGGACGTCCCCGGACATCCTGGATGCGCTGCTCGAAGCCCAAATGGCGGCGGTGGCCGCGGTCCGCCCGGCCCTGGCCGCCCTGGCTGCCGCGGCCGACGCCGCGGCCGAACGCCTCCGGGACGGCGGACGTCTCGCCTACGCCGGGGCCGGCACGTCCGGCCGGATCGCCGTCCAGGACGGCGCCGAGCTGACGCCCACCTTCGCCTGGCCGCGCGACCGGCTGATCTTCCTGATGGCCGGCGGCGACTCCGCGCTGATCGAGGCGGTGGAGAATGCCGAGGACCGCGACGACCTCGCCCGGCGCGATGTCGCCAGGACCGGGCTGGGTCCACCCGATGTCATGCTGGCCCTCGCCGCCAGCGGCGCCACGCCCTACACCCTAGCCTGCCTGCAAGCCGCCCGCGCCGCCGGGACGCTCACGATCGCCATTGCCCACAGCCCGGGCGCGCCCCTGCTCGCCGCCGCGCATCACCCGATCCTGATCGAGACCGGGGCGGAGCCGATTGCCGGGTCCACCCGCATGAGGGCCGGCACCGCGCAGAAGGTGGCGCTGAACCTGTTCAGCACGGCGCTGATGGTCCGGCTCGGCCGGGTTTACCGCGGCCAGATGGTCGATATGGCCGCCCGCAACGCCAAGCTGCGCGCCCGCGCGGTCCGGATGCTGCAAACCCTGTCAGGGTGCACGCCGGACACCGCGGCCGCTGCCTTGGCCCAGGCGGACGGCACCGTCAAGACAGCCCTGCTGATCCTCCGCGGCCTGAGCCGGACGGATGCCGACGCGCTGCTGGCCCGGCACCGCGGCCAGTTGCGCCCGGCGCTCGACGCCTTGTAGACCGGCCCTTCTTAAAGCCCAGCCTGCGTCACGAACTTGATGTTGAGGTAGCCCTCAATCGCCTCCGTCCCGCCTTCGCTGCCGTAGCCGCTGTCCTTCACGCCGCCGAACGGCACCTCCGGCAAGGCAAGCCCGATGTGGTTGATCGTCACCATCCCGGCCTCCAGCGCCGCGCCGATGGAGGCGGCGGTCTTGGCCGACCGGGTGAACGCGTAGCTCGCCAGGCCGAACGGCAGCCGGTTCGCCTCCGCCACCACGTCGTCCATGCCGGAGAACGGCGCGACCAAGGCGAGCGGCCCGAACGGCTCCTCGTTCATCACCCGCATCTCGGGCGTCACCCCCGTCAGCACCGTGGGCTCGAAGAAGTTGCCCTTGTTGCCGATGCGCTTGCCGCCGGTTCGGACCTCGGCGCCCTTCTGCACGGCGTCGGCGATGAATCCCTCCATCGCCTGCACCCGGCGCGGGTTGGCGAGCGGCCCCATCTGCGTGCCCTCCGCCAAGCCGTCGCCCACCTTGATCGCGCCTGCCGCCGCAGTGAAGCCCTCGACGAACTGGTCGAACACGGAATCCTGCACCAGGAAGCGCGTCGGGCTGACGCAGACCTGCCCGGCGTTGCGGAACTTCGCCGCCGCGAGCTGCTTGGTGGCCGCGCCCACGTCCGCGTCGTCGAACACGATGGCCGGGGCGTGGCCGCCCAGTTCCATCGTCACCCGTTTCATGTGCGCGCCCGCCAGCGCGGACAACTGCTTGCCGACCGCGGTGGACCCGGTGAACGAGATTTTGCGGATCACCGGATGCGGGATGAGATACCCGGAAATCTCCGCCGGCACCCCGAACACCAACTGCACCACCCCTGGCGGCAGCCCGGCGTCGATGTAGCATTGCACCAAGGCCGCGAGCGACGCCGGCGTTTCCTCCGGCCCCTTCACGATCACCGAGCAGCCCGCCGCGAGCGAGATCGCGATCTTGCGGTTGGCCTGGTTGATCGGGAAGTTCCACGGCGTGAATGCCGCCACCGGCCCGACCGGCTCCCGCAGGGAAAGCTGATACACCCCCTCCGCCCGTGCCGGGATCACCCGGCCGTAGGTGCGCCGGGCTTCCTCGGCGAACCAGTCGATGATGTCGGCGCCGGCCACCGTCTCCATCCGGGCCTCCGCCAGCGGCTTGCCCTGCTCCATGGTCATCAGCGGCGCGATGGCCTCGGCCCGGCTGCGCAGCAGGTCGGCCGCGCGCCGCATGAGCTTCGACCGGTCAAAGGCCGAGATGCGGCGCCACACGGCGAAGCCGCGCTCCGTGGCCGCCAGCGCCCGGTCGAGGTCAGGCTGCTCCGCATGGGCGACGGTGCCGTTTTCTTCCCCGGTCGCCGGGTTCATCACCGGCAGCGTCTTGCCGGACGCGGCGCCCGTCCAAGCCCCGTCGATGTGCAGCAGCACGTCTGGATAGTCCATGTTCGCCTCCCTGACCGTTTTTCCGACTGTGCGCCGAAATCACAAGCCAGCCAAAGCGGCGGCACGCTCCTTGGTTCCCCGCCGCCGAAGGGCATATCCGGGACATGCTCGACACGATTGGCTTGCCGATGTCCGCCCTGAACCCTTGGCTGGCTGACGTGCCCGCGCCGCCGATTCCGGCCGCGCATGGCTGGGCGGCGCGGTATGACGGGTCATGCGGCCCGATGCTCGACCTGTGCCAAGCCGTGCCGGGCTACCCGCCGCACCCGCAGATGCTTGAACACCTGGCCGCCGCGGCTGGCGATCCCGCCTCCGCCAAGTATGGCCTGATCAACGGCGACGCAGCGTTGCGGGACGCTTATGCCGCGCAAGTGTCCGATCTTTACGGCGGCGCGGTGCGGCCGGACCAAGTCGCGATCACCGCCGGGTGCAACCAGGCGTTTTTCCTCGCCATGGTGGCCATTGCCCGCGCCGGCGACACGGTTCTGCTGCCGACGCCCTGGTTCTGGAACCACCAGCAGACCTGCGCGATGCTGGGCATCACCGCGGGGGCCTTGCCCTGCGCCGCCGACGCCGGCTTCGTGCCGGATTTGGAACAGGCGGAGGCGCTGCTCGATCCCAGCG
>CAXTUQ010000372.1:0-6265 GCA_964247405.1 uncultured Acetobacteraceae bacterium | reverse complement strand
GAGGCGGCCGAAGCCCAGGCATAACCACCAAAGCCCACCAACACTCCATCAAACCAGGGCAACTTCAGTCCCAATCTTTATGAGCTGGGACAAGCCGGGCGCCCCTCCCACTACGGTCACCGGCCTTGTGGCCAAGCGCCAGATGATCGGGCCGATGCTCCAGGAAATTCTGCGTCCGGGTTCGGGCGCTTCCGGCCCGTCCTTCACGCGGGTGGACGACCTGACCTTCAACCGCCTCGAGGGCCGGTGGGATTACATGTCCATGGACACGCGCGTTCCCAATGGGCTCATGTCGGCCTGGAGCCTTGACCACAATCCAGTGGAGCGGGTCTTTGTCAACTTCCAGCCATTTGCCATGACAGGGGACGGGCCGGAGGTGACAGGGCAGATGTGGCGCATGGAACAGGTCATCATCCATCAGGACGCAGACCACGAGGTGAAGGACCAATACTTCACCCCGGCGGGCAGCATTCCGACCAAGTGGCTCGCCAAGCGCTACAGCTACACGCGCCGGGCGTCGTAACCGGGGCAGATCTCCGGGCGATCGAGCCGAAACAACGGCCTGATCGCCCGGAGATCTGCCCCGGTTACAGCCAAGCCGACTTTTCGAAACAGGTGGTCAGACAGGCTCTGACGAAAGTCAGAATCAGTCATCTCGTCAGAGTAACAGGAGTTGCATTCCGTGCTCTTACTGCGAGCGGAAGCGGGGCAGCCTCATGCATAGGGTGCAGCACCCGCATTCCCTCGGGACCGCTAAGGCGCACCTCGTTCCTCGCGATTGAGTCGACATGCCAAGCGCCAATGGATTTGCCTTCCTGCACGACCAAAGGCTTCGAGGCCTCGATGGCAGCAAAGATCGCAGTGCGGCAACACGAGCTTATCGCAACGCCGCTGAGGCGTGGCAACGCTGCCACAGCAGGAACAACGGCGCTGGCCAGCCGTTGCGGGCGTTGATCTTGCTCGAATAGCGGACGAGCGCGTAGTGCGTCAGTCCATTCATCAAGCATAGCACCGGGAACAGCCTTAAGCTGCTTTGGTGTGGTCAAGACCGTTCTCGGCGCTTCCGGTTCCTCCACAGACGGCAGCCTCTTGGTTTCCACAAACAAACCCAACTCTGCCACAACCATAGTGCTGATTACTGCAGCGCCTACACCAGCGAGTTGTAAATACCTGTGCATCAAATCATCACCCAACAAATCCCAAATGCGTGCAGCCCGCTCTACCAGACCCTAGTAGTGTAAATCAGACGGAAAAATCCGTCCGATTTACACCACTGGCCATTGTTTGGTGGACCGATTCACCTGACGCTTGGGAACCAAGCGTCAGGGTCGGACTACTGGGGGCACCGGCTCTTTGCCGGCGTTTCTGAACGGCTCGATCAGACGGGCGTGCAATCTAGGGAGTGCCCTGTCCGGACAGGAAAGTGAGAGCGCACTCCGCCTACGGGGCGCTAGGGTCTCGCTGAAAAGCCAGCCTTTGGATGGTGCTCTGGCCGGGAAGAAGGCTGCCGTCAAGCAGGAACACGCGGAGATACGTATCGCCGCTGCTGGTGATCCCGCTGGCGTTCGCCAACCGGCACTGATTGGAAGAGCCGCGGACAACCACAAGGAGGTGGGTGTCCACAATCGACGAATTGTCGTTCGTGATCTTGTAGTCGTTCGCTTCTTGCCGGCCACTGCTGGAATTGGTCAGTTCAGCGTTCAACTGGTCGGTTACATCCAGGAACTCGAGACCCTGGTCGCGCCGCGAAAGCGCATCATTGGTTGAGACTGCACGTCCGCTCGGCATCAGCCCGTCAATTGCGCCCAGCGCCGCAAGATCCGGACGATAGACCGAGTAGGTCAGCTCCTGCTGGTCCGGCTGGAACGTCCGCGTCGTCGAATTCGGGTCGAACTTGGCGAACGCGGGATCGTAGAGGGCATTCTCCAGGAAATCGGTGAGGCAATCCACGTCATAGGCGGAAAGCCCCAAGCCCGGGGGAAAGCCGGGTCCGCGGGGGTTCGTGAAGCGCGGCTCAAGCGTGCCCGCAGCCGCAGCTTCCGCGTCCTGCGGGATGCCAGCATTGAAATACTCCACGACCTGCTTGACCGTCGTGAACAAGCCGTTGTGCGTGAACAGATTGCTGTCCCTGAGCTGGCACAACTCTTGCGCGCGGAACTTGAACGCGGAGGAGGGCAAGCTGTTGACGTCCTGCCGTCCGCGGTCGCGGAAGTTCGGATCGCTCAGAACGGTACGGTTCAAAGCCTGGAGCTGATGATCGTGAAGCCCGATGTTGAAGAAGTTCTCCTCCACCAGCGCCCCGGCAACCTCGTCGCCGAGCTGCTTGTTGAGCACCGGGCCGCTGTGGCAGGTGAAGCAGCCCGCTCCGCCTGGTCCGCCGCCGCGCGCCCGGTTCTCCCGCCCTCCGGCCTCGCTGCCCCCGGCGTTCTGCGCAGGTCCCGCCCTCGTGAAGAACAGCCGGGCGCCCCGCTGCTGCCTGGGCGTCAGGGCGCCGTTATCCCCGGCCAGGAACCGGTCCCAAGGCGCATTCCGGGTGACCACAGTCCGCAAGAAGCTCGCCATCGCCCGCAGGATGGTGGTGTCGTTGATAAGCAGATCGGGATCGTTCTTGGCGGCCTCTTCAGGGAACGCGTCCTCGAAGAGCTTCACAAAGGCCGGAACTTTCTGCACTTCGGCGGACTGAAGCTGGAACATCCGGTGCACGCTGTTTGTCGCCTGGACCAGGTCTTCCCCGGTTGGCAGCCCGTCCGGATTGACGCCGATGGGGAACGCAGCCGAGTCGCCTGCCAACCCCCCTTGCAGGAGGCGGTTGTTGAAAGCGAAGCCGACCAAGCTCGGCACGTTCCGCGCGACGCTGTCCACGGCGTCGGCCCGGCCGGACTCCAGCAGGGTGTCGATGTCGGTGGCAGGGGTCAGGCCGTTGCTTGGAAACGCGCAGTTGATGGTTGCGCTGCGGGTGCACACCTCGGTGAGCGTGGGAGACACGTTCACCAGGCCGGGCTGGGTGCGCCGGCGCGCCGTGAACTTTCCGGACGCGTCCGTGTAGCCTCGTCCTTCGCCCCCTACGCCGACGTTGACGATGGTGTTGGCCCGCGCCGCCGCCTCGCCCAGATGGCAGCTCCCGCATGAGCCGGTTTGCTTAACGGAGGGGACGCCACCATACTGGGGCAGGATGCAAGCGGTTCGGACCGGGTCGAAGTAGAGCAGCTTGCCAAAAAGGCGCTTTGCCTCGGTGGTCCGGTAGAGCGGGTCCGGGGTCCCATCGGAGAGCAGCGGCTGGGGGATATGGGCTTCGTCCGGCACTATCAAGTTCTGCAACCTGCCGACCTGCTAGCTGATGTACTGGCGCAGTTGCTCGGCGCCTCCACCCTGAGCGGCAGAGGCGGGGGCAACGCCCAGCGAGCCAGGCCCTGGCCCGCCGGCTTCGCCATACGACAGGAGAACAGTCAGGGCGGCGGCCGCTGATGTTGCCAGATAGAATTTCTTCATGGGACTCCCCCAAGCACTGGTTCCACCAGCCTCAGCGCTTGGCAGGCAAGGGCGCCAGGGTCGGAACATACCTATAACGTACAGCGAGCGGCGCATGGCCCATAAGCGGCTTCCGAACCTGCTGCGATTGCCCACCCTGTGCCAAGCTGGATTTCTCGCATCTTAAGGTGTGCAGGAGCGAGGTTCGGCAAGACGTTCGAAGGAGGCGAGCTTTGGAAGGCAATGGTCGCACACTCAAAGCGACGACCGCCGTCCTCGATGCCGGTTTCAGCTCGGGCGAGGCAGCTGCAACGCGAGTACATTCGCTTGGTGATCGCCCCATTGGCTTCTTTCCATTTACCTAGGGGTCTTTACGACTGAGCGTTACATGCCGCAGGCTAGGCATAGATGACATGTCACCGACGATAGATTTATGTCTTCCCATGCCGGCTGTCAGGTAGCGCATGATCTCCGGCTGCTCCGGATAGCGCTCCGACCATTCCCATGCCTGCTCCAACTCCTTCGAGAAGAAGTAGGAATAGTAGTAGCTCTCGGAATCGCAGCGGGCGCCCGGGTAGCGGCTCCAGTACCAGGTGCCGCCCACGCCGTCCCCGGCCTCCAGCACGCGCACGGACAAGCCGAGGCGGTCCCGCAACGCGTGGAGCTGATACAGCCCGGAGAACCCGGCGCCCACAATGATCGCGTCGTACTCTGCCGTGTCTGCCTCTGCCGGTCCTGCCGTCTGCGCGTCGGGCATGATCCCCCTTGCCTCGTCCCCGCCAAGCTAGGCGCTTCCGCCAGGCCCCGCCAAGCCGCCAGGCCTCGCCACGCCGATTGACGGGCGGAGACGTGCGCCGGTAACGTCCCCGCCACCACCGGGCAGCAGACCCGGCGCAGGGGGGCGCGGCATGTCGGCGAAATCGGGCGGCGTAGGGCGGCGTGCGGTGCTGGCCGGGGCGGCGGGCGCGGCGGCGGTCGGGTTCCCGCATATCGCGGGTGCGCAGGCCAAGGTGCTGCGGGTCGGCATGCCAACGATCCTGTCGGGCCGGGTCGCTATCCTTGGCACATCGAGCCGAACCGCGGTGCAGCTCGCCTTCAAGCAGATCAACGACGCGGGCGGCATCAACGGGCGCACGCTGGATCTAGTGGACCGCGACAGCAAGGGCCGCCCGGACGAGGCGGCGAAGGTCACGCGCGACCTCATCAACAACGACGGCTGCGAGATCATCATCGATGGCGAGGCGTCGTCCGGCGCCTTTGCGGTGCATGAGGTGATCCGCGACCTGCCGGTGCTGTGCCTGCACACCTGCTCCGAAACGTCGTCGCTGTCGGCGGACCCCAAGCTGCAGGTGAAAACGGCGTTCCGCTGCGCGCGACAGGGCATCCATGACGCCGTCGCGGGCGGGACGTATGCGTCCGGCATCTCGAAGGCCAAAGGCCTGAAGCGCTGGATGACCTGCTCGCCCGACTACGCATACGGGCGGGACAACACGGCGGAGTTCATGCAGTTCGCCAAGGCGTTCGACCCCTCGATCGAGCTGGTGGACCAGGTGTGGCCCAAGCTGTTCGCGCCGGACTACACCGAGAACCTGACCAAGATCCTGCAGACCAAGCCGCAGGCGGTCTATTCCGCGCTGTGGGGAGGCGACCTCGTTGCGTTCATCGAGCAGAGCAACCTGTACCGCACGTTCTCCAACGTCGGCTTCTTCTCGGGCGGGCTTGGCGACCCGCCGGTGCTGACGGCGATCAAGCAACTGCCGCCCGGCCTCAACACCGCCTACCGCTACAACCGGCTGTATCCCAGCAACCCCGGCAACACCGCCTTCGCCGAGGGCTTCAGCAAAATGGCCGGGCACGACCCCACGAACTGGGCGTGGCAGAACTTCGTGGCGGCGGGCTTCATCGCCGAGGCGTTGCGGCGCACTGGCGGCAAGACGGAGGGCACGGCGCTCGCCGCCGAGCTCCGGGGCATGAAGCTGCCTTCCCCGCTCGGCATCGATGGCACGATCACGATGCGCGACAGCGATCAGACGATCATCGGCTACCCCGTCGCCTGGGGCCGCACGGTGCCCAAGGCGCCGTTCGTCGAGGACTTCGCGCCCGTCGAGTGGAGCAAGATCCTGGAGCTGGAAGCGCAGTGGAAATCCGGGAAGGGGTACGCCTGATCCGCGGGCGCACCGGCCGGCGGGCGCGAAGGAACGGCCGTGAACCTTGAAGCGCTGGCCGCCTGCGTCGCATCGGCCTCCTGCGCGGTGACGCAGCTGTCCACCGGGCTGATCGTGGGCATGCTGCTGTTCCTGGTCACGTCGGGGCTGTCGCTGATCTTCGGCGTGCTCGGCATCATCAACTTCGCCCACGGCGCCTTCTACATGCTGGGCGCCTACTTCGCCTTCTCCGCCTATGCGGCTACGGACAGCTTCGCCGCGGCGCTGCTGGCAGGCGCCGTGGGCGTCGGCCTCGTGGGCATCCTGTTCGAGCGGCTGGTGATGAGCCGCGTGTACGGGCGCGACCTGCTGATGCAGCTCCTGGTCTGCTACGCCGCGATCCTGATCCTGGACGACGTGGTGAAGCTGGTCTGGGGCGCGGAGTACAAGCTGATGGGCATGCCGGAGGCGTTCGCGGCGCCGCCTTTCGAGGTCATGGGCGGGTTCATCCCGGGCTACTACGTGTTCATGCTGGCGGCGTCGCTCGGCGCCGGGCTGCTGCTGTGGCTCGGCATCAACAAGACGCGGACGGGCAAGATCATCCGGGCGCTCGCGGTCAACCCGCAGATGGTGGGGGCGCTGGGGATCAACAC